>CAZDRA010000137.1:0-11330 GCA_964507705.1 uncultured Roseivirgaceae bacterium
TGACTGGACTTATAATCCTAATAATTCGTCTTTTAAAGACTCTTTACACTAGGGTAAGTTCAATACGACAATATAGTTTAACTCGATTGCCCTATGATAAGATTTGAAGCGTAATTTCATAAAGCATGAAATAATTTCTTTAAAACAAAAAAGGGAAGCATTGCTTCCCTTTTTTGTTTTAAAGAAATTTTAACTATTCTGCCAATGTACGTATAAAGTTGATCACCAACCAACGGTCTTCCTCATCTCTGATTTTCTTTTCGAAGTTTGGCATATCATCTCGTCCAATGACGCTTTTATAATATAGTTCTCCGTCAGATTGTGTCTGAACTTCATCTGAACTCAGATCATCCATTTCAGTATCCAATTCTTTGGCTTTAGTACCATCACCAAGCCCTTCCTTGCCATGGCAAGACTTACAATGTTTCATGTATAGCTCTTCACCAATTTCTATGTTATCTTCGTCAGAAGCATCTGTAGGATTTTCCATAGCCTTATACTTATCGGGCACAACCCATTCATCAGATTGTACATAAGAAGTAAAGGAATAAAGTCCTGCTGTAACCAGCCCAATAACCATTAAATTTTTAATTGTTTTCATCATTACATTAATTTAGGATTTATAAATTTTAATTAAATTACTAATCAATAAGAATATTATTGCCCATATTCCCAAAATTATGATGTTTGGAAATATCAGCAAAAATACAGGCGTTTTGTTTTGGGGTGACCACATGGTTCTCTGGTCAAAAGTTGATTGATCGATAATTGGTTTTCCAATTGGCGAATCAAAGATATGACTAACGATTCCAAATTTTCTACTCTCAAGCATCACTTCAAAAGTCAATATACCATCAATCCCCGGCAAAGGTTCTTTTAATGGTACAAGAACTGCACCATTTTTATCTGTACGATAAGATGATTTGCCAATTGTAAGTGGTGCAAATAGTCTGTGAACCATTACCTTTAATTTTTCTCTTTCTAAAGGCTCATTTATTGTATTTGTTAATTTAGCGGATATGTATTTGACACTATCAATTTCCACTACCTCAGCAAAAAGATTGACAACGGAAAAACGAATAGATTTTTTAGTATTTTTGAATTTTTCATTGTTTTCAATTTTAACCTCATAATTGTAGGTTATTTTTGAATCACCTACATCCTTTCCAAAGTCCACCAATCTGTAACTCGCTACACCATTTTTATTAGTATTGATCTCACCAATAAAATTTAGTGAATCCTCCGCTAGTTGTTGGTAAATATTAAGTGGCAGATCTGTCGCAGGTTCATAACCATTTTGTCCTTTAAATTTTACTGATATTTTGATAACGGGATCAGCACCCATTGTTTTAAGATAATCAACTGATAATCTCGCCTTATATTTCTTGTTTTGAGCCTGAGTAAAGAGAACCATGGCCAACATACAATAAGCCAATAACAACGGCACAACAAATTTCAAAGTTTGTAACTTTTTCATGACTCGATAGATTTTTCAGTATCTAATATTCCCTGTTCATTGGCTGTTCTGTATATTGGTATTATCGGAACATACCTCACCAAAATGGTAATAATTAGCAGGGCCATAGCTAGCGTACCACTTACAATTGCCCATTCGTGGAAGCTTGGGAAATAACTATGCCATGATTCCGGAACACCCTGTATCGGTAAAAATGGATGCAGCAAACTAGGCACAACAATTAAATATCTTTTCCACCACGATGTAAATACAACCAACAAGGCAACAATAAATAGCGGTAGTGGTCTTCTTCCTTTTGGAAAAATCAGGACTATTACCGGAAGAATTAATCCGCCAACAGTCACAAACCAAAACAATATGGAAAATTGACCAAAAAATAATTCATTGAGATGAATAGTTTCAGCTTTAGGTGCTGAAAAAGCGGGTAGTAAATATTCGTTAATATTAAAATACAAATAAATCAGGCAAGCGAATACCAACAGACGACCTAATTTGTCAAAATGTAAATGGGTGATGTATTTTTCCAAACCATACGCTTTGCGCAAGACATACGTAACGGCAATCAACCCACCTGTTCCGACTACAAATGCTCCTGCAATAAAATATGGACCAAAATTGGTACTATCCCAGCCAATCCTATAAGTAGTCGAAAAAAGCCAGGCATCTACAGTTTGAAGAATCAGTGCAACAGGGATAATAAGGATCGCCACCATTTGAATTGACTTTGACTGCAATGCCCATTGTTTCCGGGATCCGGTCCATTTCAAAGAAAGCCGCCCATACAAATTGCTTAACCATGTCTTATCCTTGAAATGATGTTTTAAAATAGCTAAATCCGGCAATAATGGGATATAAAGTATAAGTAAGCTTATTGCAATATATGTTGTGATTATTACTACGTCCCATATAATTGGCGATTGCAGACGGGCATAAATAAACAGATTATACAAGCGATCTGGTCTCCCCATATCTAAGATTATTGTAATTCCTGCCATAATAATAGCTGCAAATGCAATGATCTCAGCAATACGTACTAAAGGTGTACGCCAGGCCTTTCTGGTTAGCCTTAGAACAGCTGCTGTGAGAGATCCTACAAAGCTAATCGCTACAAAAAAAACGAAATTAGAGATATATACTCCCCATAATACGTAGTCCCGCATATTGGTTACAACCTGACCTTTGATTACTTGATCGATATATGCAATAGTGCCGATTATGGTAACTATAATCAGACTAATTGTCCAAATTCTACCATTTCTTTTAAATTTTCTGGGAGCTAATTCGGCTACCAGATCATCGTATTTACTCATAGCTAGTCAGGTTTGGGGACTGATTCAAATTCACGATAATTATCAAGTCCGTATTCAAAAGTATCTGTACGCTCTACAGGAGGTAAGTAGTAAACACTAGTTTGAGTACCCAGTTCTTCCAAAAGCCGATATCCTGCCCGATCCTCAAGCAATTTGCTTAACCTATAGGATTGTTTACTACCGTTGGTGACAGTGTCTTCATATTTGTCGCCAAATAGAAAAACATCGTTAGGGCAGGCAGAAACACAATGAGGAAGTTTTTTCTGATCAATCATGTGCGGGCAAAAATCACATTTATCTACCGTACCTTTTATGCTGGGATGTCCGGCATGGTCCGGCGAATGCTCCGCTGTATGCTTGGCTTTCTTCATCATCTCAGTTTGATCTGGTTCTGACCAGTTAAATACCCTTGTCGAGTAAGGACAAGCCGCCATACAAAATCTACATCCAATGCACCTTTCGTTGTCGATGAGTACAATGCCATCTCTGCGTTTAAAAGTAGCATCGACCGGGCATACAGTAACGCAAGCCGGTTCATCGCAATGCTGACACATCATGGGCATCCAATATGGAGCCGTGTCTTTATCCTCTTGCATTTTATAGACCTTCAACCATGCATTCTTACCCGTGATATAATGATTTTTATTACAAGAGCTCTGACATTTCAAGGCATTTTTGCATTTGGCAAGATCAACAACCATTACAAACTTACGACCAGCATAACCTTCTCGTACATTGTAATTATTTTTTTCAGGAATATCCTCAACTTCTCCTTTAGGAACCTTCACTAAAACCCCATCAGTCGTCATCAATTCAACCATTTCTTCATCTGTGTGCTCAATATCAATGGCTTTAGCTACTATAGCTCCACCGGCAGCAGTAGCTACACCAACCTTAAGCCCATTTGTAAGAAATTTTCTCCTTGAATTTTCGCTTTTTTCCTTCATGGTTTAGGGAATTAAGAATCCTTTTCCTTTTTTTTAAGCCATTTCAACAGCGATTGGTTTGATAACTCTTTGTTTAGAATTTCTGATTTTTTAATCGCACCAGATCTAACCTTTACAATTTTACCATCAGCAGTAAGCAATGTTTGGAATTGTTGGTCGGATTGTTCTGCTAAACTATTTGCCTTCGTAGATGCTAAAAAAGGTATTGAAAAACTCCCTCCAAGAACTGGTAGAAATTTCCGTCTCGATATGCCTGATTTTGATTTTCCTTTTTTATTCATAATCAAAGTGTCTTTTCTTAATAATTTTAAAGACCCCACAGTCGGGTAATGTTAAATCCAATTAACCAGTCTCCATTTGTAAAATCATTCTGGTTAAACATGAAATTTTCCTGAGGCTGAATCCTGTTATTGTTAGTGATAAAAACCTGGAATGCATGGCTACTGGTAGATATTTCCAATCCCAGATTAATGGAAGGTTTTGGCTGGTTAATAGCATGTTGTGTCAAAGGTTGGTCATAGCCCAACATAAGAATCATTTGTGAAGTTATTTTGTATCGAGCCCCAATACTTAAGCCCCAGGTATCATTTTCCATAGTTTCCCACGAGGCGTCATCCTGCTGCTCCCATTTAACCGCATTGTAGTGTGTCAGAGAAGTTCCTACTTGCGCCGAGAACTTTGAGCCAAATCTTCTCATTACAATGAGTTCATTAAAATAATTTAGTCGGTCAGAGGAGTTGAGGTAATTTTCCTTGTCCAATGTTTCAATGCCAATATTTCCATAGTAGGTAAGTGATATTGGCATGGAGTTCGATCTGGTTTGTGTAAGGAGCGCATATTTGGCATAGAAGTCAAGGATTCTCTTATTTTTTGTATATCCAAAACCCACATTAAGCTTATCAGTTGGTGCATAACCTAATCCCATTCGAATATTAGAAGGCCCATAAATTCCCAATAAATCATTATTGCCAGGTTTGATTACACCGAATCGATGCTGAATAACAAATTCCAATGTGTTCTTTTGATAAACCGTTCCTGTTTGGCCATCAAACCACCAAGCACTTTCAAAGGCCGGCCTAGCAGGTTTGTCAGGTTTTTTTTCTTCCTGTTCATCTTGAGCTGCTAAGGGTGACGACAAACAAAGCCATAAAATAGCCATGATAATTGTACTAATTTCTCGTATATATTTGCTTATATTTTTCATCGCTATAAATATTTAATTATTCTGTGCACCTTGTTCAATCCATTTTAGGGTCATGGCCCTTTCTATGTCTGTGGCATATTGTTCCATATCACCACCTGTATTTATTTCTTCGTATAAAGTACTATTTTTCGGATTTGCTTTATCAATATAACCTCCGAATATCAGTTCAGCGTAAGAAACAGATGCTTCCAAATTTAATGGTACGCCACCACCATTATGACAGGACACGCAACTTGCGTCAAAAAATGGCTGCATATCTTGTGTATAACTGATTTCACCTTCCGGCGCTTCTGCGGGTAGCACTTTGTCGTAGTAGCATCCCGTGGTAAATATCAGGCATGATATAAGGCAGACAGCCAGTGCTTTTATTTCTCTATTTGATTTCATGTTTGTATAGTTCTGATGTTGTGTATTTTGATCATATTAAGCCATGTGAGACTCTTTTGAAATTGCATTAAGCCATGCACGAAAAAGATGAGTTGATAGAAATTTAAAATGAGATGCCAACAAAGTGTTGGCATCTCATAATACTTTTTGATTATTGTTCAAATTTCAAGTTTAAGCCAGGCTTGATACCATGTGCAATAGCGGCATTGTCAAATATGGCAAAACCGAATGGCAATTCTTTAGCAGGATCAAATACTACATCCCACGGATCATTGGTGTTTAACTTGCGTGTAACTTCAGCTACCCAACCGGTAGCGGAGCGAGTTACCTTAGCTGTTATATCAGCACGATCACCTAAGAAATCTCTTGTAAGAATACTTGGGAAACGTTTGCTACCTGTGCCTTGATTATAATCCGCATCACCTGTAGGATCAATTGTGCCTCCGTCATAAGTTAATATTCCATCGGCATCAACAGCTGTAACTAACTTAGCTGCGGCTCCAAGGTCTGCTTCCGGAATCCAGTAATAGTCTGTGCCACCCGGAACAACGTACTTAGGTACACTTACATCTTCTACTCCATTATTCAGCGTTTGCTTATTATTGGAATACCCTGACCTAGAACCATTGCCTGAGTCCGGATCACCGCCTCTGCCATTGGATGATGAAGTGTATGGAGGTTCAACGTATTTAATCCTCTGATCATCAATCCTGTCGTTGTGGGTGCCTCTTACGCGTTTCCAGTGCCACATATCAATTTTTTGATCTGCAGTTTTCAAATAGTGCCTGGTGTGCTTGTCTTTATCTTTTGCTACAGGCAATGATGGCCCATGACAAGTCGCATAGCAAGAAGAACTTTCAAATCCATCTACTGTTCCTATTGGAAACAAGAAGGCAAACTTATCTTCATAAAACATATCATCGGCAGCATTGGCATATTTATGCTCTTGTTTCCAAAGCTTATCACCAGAATCGAAATACCAGGACTGTCTGTCTTTACTGTCAGTAGCATCTTCCCATTCTATTAAGAAATAAATGTCATCACCAACATAACCGCTCCTCATAGTGAAGTCATTGTTTTTAAATGCATCTTCAGAATATGGGTAAAACAGACCAAGATTCTCTTCTACGTCCTGCCCATCACTATTCAGATAAGTAGTTCTTGGATCTAATTTAGGAACCTCTGTCGTTCCTACCAGTTTTTGAGCTACATTCCAAACATCGTCTATTTCTCCATCTAATATCGGAGGAGAAGCAAACTTAGCAACCAAAAGTTCACTTGAACTTTCAGGGGCCAAAGTTACGGTGACATCGGCAGATGCAGATACAGTTTTTGGTGTTGTTTGCTGATCTTTCACTGTCAATGTTACTGTTTGGTTACCTTCAGTTATAGGTGCTGTATAGGTGACATTAATAATCCCGGAAGTTTTACCAATGATGGAAGTTGCATCATCAATTACAGCAGTGCCATTGCTAGTGCCAACTGTTACTTCAGCAACCTTACCTTCGGCATTGATATTAAAACTCATACTAACATCTTTGTTAACCTGTACTGATGTACCTGTAGGAGCTTGAATGAGAGGATCACCAATTGGATCTGTCGGTGGATCTTCATTATCATTTTTACAACTGATCGCAAATAGCGAAAAGACTGCAAACAAAGCAATTACTAAATAATTTAGATTTTTCATGTTATTTAAATTTAGTTTACAAATTTTTCTTTTAAAATGATTAAATAAATGTACTTGATTGTGTAGATTTTTTCTATGAGATATGCTTTACAAGATCATGATTTTTATCATGGTTTTCGAGCTTTTAGCTACTTAAAATAACTTTCACGAATTGCTCAAATTGGTATTGATTTATTGATACAAATCAATGATTTTAAAAGTATATTTTTTACAGTATCCAATAGATTTGCTTTTTCATGATATTATTTTTCGTTTAAAAAATTTATTACGAAATAATGAAGTACAAAGTTGAGCGAAAGTTGAAAAATCACCTATCAAATTCAACAGATATAAAACTACCTGATTATGATTTTTATCATAAATTTTATGATATATATCAATTAATTTTAGATAAAAATAGAAGGTGTTGTGAAAGGTTGAGATACCTTCTATAGACTTAATTTTTTAATAGAATAATAATCCTGATGACAGAATTCGTAAATGGTTATAGATGTCTTGATTGTAAGCATTGCTTTAAGAAAAGTCCAATTTTTAGCTTGCTGAAAAAAGATGAACTGGACATACTCAACGATGCCAGGATGGAGGTTAGTTTCAAAAAGGGTGAGATCATGTACAAACAGGGTTCTCCGCTTACACACATTGTGATCATTCACAAAGGATTTGGGAAAATATACCTTGAGGGGTCTAATGAGCGGAATTTGATTCTTACTTATACCAAAAAATATGATTTTAATGGCGGAGTTGGCATATTTATTGATTTAAGGCATTATTCAACTCTCATGGCAGTAACCGATTGCGAAGCATGTTTTATCGAAATCAAAGCTTTTACATCTGTATTAAAAGGCAACTCCATTTTTATGGATGCTTATATGAAACAATTTGCAGAGCGTGTATGCCATACATATCAGCAGCTTTCTGTACTTACCCAAAAGAATATGGAAGGCAGAATGGCTGAATCAATCCTATATCTTAATAACCATACCATCAGTAACGGCACCATTAAAAATGTCACTAAGCAAGATCTTGCTGAGCTGACAGCCATGACTAAAGAAAGTGCAATTCGTGTGCTAAAAGAATTTAAGGTAGATGGACTCATTGAGTTTATCGGACATGATATCAATATCCTCAATAAAAAAGGACTAGAACAGGTGGCCCTCTATGGCTGATCTATCATTTCAAAAGATTTAAAAAACCCAGCATAGTCAAATTAACGGTCGGACTATAACAAAAAAATAGCGCTGCCCGAAGACAGCGCATATTTAAACCAAAAACTTTAGCTCACAACCTAACAACCATGAACCAATTATTAACCAATACTATAATTCGTTTTAGTTTCAAAAAGTTCCCGGAAGGCTATTTTTTTTGTAAAAATCTCTGAAAGGAATGTTATAATTATTTTTTAAATTTTCTTAAACACAGGAGTATTCATGAATCTTTCAATTCTTAATACTTTGGGGAAAATATCAAAAAAGCACTCATTATATATTTAGTCTAATACTTAAGTTATTAAATTATACCCTTCTAAACTTCAATCTTTCCATTGGTAAAATATGCGCATTGAAATTGGAACTATATAATTAACTTAGAGCCAGTAAATAATTTATAAATATTGAGTAAGACAAAAATATATTGGATTCTCCAGGCTGGTGGTTGGTCGCTATTTGCTGCTATTAATATTGTACTTACTTATTTGCAGGACACGCTAAATGAGTATTCATTTTTTTATGCCATTTTAGTATCTACATGGTTTATAGCCAGCACTCATTTTTTCAGATACCAAATCATAAAAAAAGGATGGCTAAACATCAAGATAAAAGAAATATTACTAAGAGGATTTTCAGGCCTTTTATTACTTACCCTATCCAATTTTGTAGCCCACCTGTTATTTCTTTGGTTGCTGGGTGTACTCAACCTCACCTACGATCTCGATCCTTTTAATGTTGGCGTAACTTTATTGTCAACTCTATTTATATACTTCGTCTGGACTTTATTTTATTTCATTTTCAATTATGTTGAAAAGTACAACACTGCATTGAAAAACGCTGCGCTGAAAAACGAAATCGAATTAAACAACCTCAAATCCCAGTTGAATCCTCATTTCATATTTAATGCACTCAACAGCATACGTGCTCTGGTGGATGAAAATCCATCCAAATCAAAAGACGCTATCACACAATTGTCAAGTATTTTGCGAGGCTCATTGGTTCTCAATAAAAACAAATTGACAAATTTTAATGAAGAACTACATACTGTTCGTGATTATCTTGATTTGGAAACAATCCGATTTGAAGAAAGATTAAGAACATATTTTAATATTGATCCACAATCAAAAAAATTTAGCGTGCCGCCTTTGATGATTCAGACATTGGTTGAAAATGGGATAAAGCACGGCATTTCGAAATTGAAAGAAGGAGGTATGATTTCTCTGGAAACTCAGGTAAAAGATGATAATTTATACATCAAAATTAGAAACAATGGACAGTTTGCAAACAGAAAACCCAATGGCGCAAAAGGACTGGGGATAGAAAATACAAAGCAAAGATTGAAACTGCTCTATGGAAATAAAGCGACTTTCAGTATTATAAATGAGGATGAGCATACGGTACTTACTGAGGTGAGTTTGCCGCAAGAAATATAATAGAGCCTGGAGACCGAAGACTTTCCCTCCTGATTTTTGAGGTATCAATTATAGTAATTATTATAAAAAGATGAACAGATGAAAGCATTGATAATAGATGACGAAAGACTGGCGAGAAAAGAATTGACCTCCTTGCTGAGCGAATATCCTAAAATTGAAATTGTAGGTGAAGCAGTAAATGCCGATGACGCCCAGGAAAAAATTGAACAATTGAAACCTGGTTTGATTTTTCTTGATATTCAGATGCCCGGCAGAAATGGGTTTGAATTATTAGAATCTCTTGATGTCGTTCCTCAAGTAATCTTTACTACTGCCTATGACGAGTATGCCCTAAAAGCTTTTGAAGTAAACGCACTGGATTATTTACTAAAACCCATACGAAAAGAAAGGCTCGACGAATGCATGGATAAGGTAGTTGACGAACAAAAAATAGAAATAGCGGAAGTCGCATCTACAGCATATAAACTGAAGCCCACCGATCGGGTGTTTGTAAAAGACAGGGACAAATGTTGGTTTGTAAAACTATCTGACGTCAGGGTTTTTGAATCTGATGGGAATTATATAAAGGTTTATTTTGATAACTTTAAGCCTATGATTCACAAATCGCTGAATGCTTTGGATAAAAAATTAGACGATAGGTCATTTTTCAGGGCAAGTAGAAAACACATTGTCAATCTGAGCTGGGTAGATAGTATTGAACCATGGTTCAACGGAGGACTACTGGTAAAAATGAAAGGTGGAGAAAAAATTGAAGTGAGCCGTCGTCAGGCGTCAAAGTTTAAGGATATGATGAGTTTGTAACTTAAATTGATCAATTCAATAGAGATGAGGTAAAGTACATCATTTATACACGTTCACAACAAAATTAATTTCTACAATTAATATTTTATTAAAATGATAAAAAGACTAAATATAAAATTCTCAATAAACGCAATGCTAATTCTTTTGAGTTTAGTATTGATTTATCATATACTAATATTGACTGAGTTGATCCCGTATAAAATAGCTTGGGGCGGTCGTCTTGAAACCAAATCTCAAATGTATTCTTTTGAAACAGTTTCAATTGTGATCAATCTGTTAATTATGTTAGTAATTTTGATTAAAGGGGCTTATCTGAAAACTAATATTCCTGTTGGTACAATCAATATCTTTCTTTGGATATTAACGGCATTATTTACACTAAACACGATAGGAAATCTATTTTCCAACAATTTTTTGGAAATGATCATTTTCACTCCGTTAACATTTATATCTGCAGTTTTCTGCTACAGAATGGCTGTTGAAAAGAAGGAAATTGATACATAACCGGTGCTCAACAAATAACCTTTATTTCCATTGAAGCTTTCTGTCTCAAGTTTTCTGAATCTGAGATAGTTCACTCGTACCACTCCAAAATCACTTCCATGGGTTTTCGATGCAAATCTGGCACCATGCAATCTCCCGAAGGATAACCTACAGGAATGAGCAAGAACGGGCGCTCATTTTTTGGACGATTTAATATTTGAGTTAGAAAATCCAATGGACTTGGCGTGTGGGTGAGGGCACATAATCCTGCATTGTGAATTGCGGTGAGTAACATGCCGCAAGCCAGGCCTACAGATTCTTTGACATAATAATTGTTTAGTTTTTTTCCATAATCATCCAGGTCATAGCTTTTTGAAAACACAGCAATCAACC
>CAZDRA010000138.1:0-11211 GCA_964507705.1 uncultured Roseivirgaceae bacterium
ATATATAAAATAGCTTGAATGATATAAGATGATTATGGCCAAGAATATTTACTTGGCCATAATCATGAAGGTATCGCTCCTACGGAGCTTATTTCTGCAAGTATAACTGATCGTTACAAAGATTTTACTCCTACGGAGCTGTCGTCCTTTTTCTAAAATACATAAAAGATCGGCTACCTTAATAGGCAACTATTCAGCAAGATCCATTTCAGCTGAACAGTTACGTTACAGGTCATAAATGAGCGAATCGACTGATTTTTAGCTTTTGATACGGAATAGATCTCTAATGCATAAGGCGGGTTCAGCTCAATCCATATACCACACATCGTTTTTTCGACCTTCATCATCATTTCCGCCGATGATCCAGAGTTTGTTGTCAAAAACTACTGTGGTGTGAGAAGATCTTGCCGAAAAATTGGCGTTGTCTGTTGCTTCTATCCAGTTAATGCCATCTGCACTATGCCATATATCATTTTTACGGTTACTCCCATCATATCCACCAATAACCCAGAGTTTGTTATCAAAGACCGCAGTGGTATGCGAAGATCTTACAGAGAAAGCAGCATTGGCAGTTGCCTGTTTCCAGTTACTGCCATCTTTACTATGCCATACATCGTTTTTTCGACCTTTATCATCTCGCCCACCAATGACCCAAAGTTGTTCTTTAAAAACAACAGCAGTGTGGTTATCTCTTGCAGAGAAAGCGGCATTGGCCGCTGCTTGTGTCCAAATGCTGCCATCTGTACTTTGCCATACATCGTTTTTTCGACCTTCATCATCCCGTCCACCAATGACCCAAAGTCGTTCTTTAAAAACAACAGTAGTGTGGTTATCTCTTGCAGAGAAAGCGGCATTGGCCATTAGTTGTGTCCAAATGCTGCCATCTGTACTGTTCCATACATGCCATACATCGTTTTTCCGACCTTCATCATCCCGTCCACCAATGACCCAAACTTTATTATCGAAGAGCGTAGCGGTATGCGAAGATCTTGCAGAGAAAGTTGGATAGATGGTTGCATCTGTCCAGTTACTGCCATCTTTACTATGCCATCTGTCACGTTTCCCATCTCCATCATATCCACCAATGACCCAGAGTTTGTTATCAAAAACAACAGTAGTGTGGCTAGATCTTGCAGAGAAAGCCGCATTGGTAGTTACAGCTGTATTGGGGAGATTAAGGTTACGGGTTGTAAAACTAAAGGTAGTATCACTTTCTGTGCTGTTGCCCTTGTTGTCTTTGGCCACTACTTTCCAATAATATTGGTTTGTTAGAGACAATCGCTCTTGCGGCTGGTAGCTTGTTGCCATAATATCTTCAGCAAATAGTGTCGTAGGGTTTTCATTGCCATCTATGTATAGGTCATAACTTACGGTATCGCCTTCAGGGTCTGTGGCGGCAGTCCAACTGAAATTTGGCATAACATCTACATTGCTTTCACCATCACTTACGCCTACTAAACTAAAAGCTTCTGGTGCTTGGTTTGCAGGCTTATTATTGTCTTTGTTGCACGCACTTAAAACTGTGATAAGTAGGACTAATAATGTGATTGTTTTTTTTAGATTTTTCATGCGCTTGTATTTATTTAAAATTTAGTTTATTCCTGATGATTATAATTCGATGACTTTATAGCCTGCATAATGCAGGGAATAATTATTGATACTTGTAGGTTAGAAATCATGACATTGACCTTGAAATCAAAAATCGCTTCTGAAAATTTAATTTTTCTGGCGCTTTTACTGAATACGCTGACTGTCAATATTTTATATATTAATTATTGAGGATAGATAGACTCTAAATAGTTATTTGGCATTAATCCATAGACCATACATCGTTTCTAATAAGTCCATCGAATCCGCCAATGACCCAAATTCTGTTATTGAAAACGGCAGTGGTATGACTATTTCTTTTGGTAAAAGCGGCATTTTTGGCCGCCTGTGTCCAGGTATTGCCATCTGCACTAAACCATACATCATTATTGTTACCTCCGCCAAATCCGCCAATGAGCCAGAGTCTGTTATTGAAAACGACAGTAGTATGAGCGCCTCTCGGGTTAAAAGCGGCATTCTCGGTTGCTTGTACCCAAGTACTGCCATCTGTACTGTGCCATACGTCATTTTTACGAGGTCCGTCATATCCTCCAATGACCCAAATTTTGTCATCAAAAACGACAGTGCTATGATCAGCTCTTTTTGGGAAAGTGGTATTAGCGGCCGATTGTATCCAATTACTGCCATCTGTACTGTACCACACATCGTTTTCACGACCTCCGATAATTCCATCTGTAATCCCGCCTATGACCCAGAGTTTGTCATCAAAAACTACGGTAGTATGGTGGTTTCTTTTGGAGAACCCAGCGCTGGAGGTGGCTTGTATCCAAGTAACACCATCTGCACTGTTCCACACATCATTTTTATTATCTCCATCCCATCCACCAATGACCCAGAGTTTGTTGTCAAAAACGACCGTCGTGTGACGATATCTTTCAGAAAAAGCGGCATTTTCGGTCGCCTTTTTCCAAGTACTGCCATTTTCACTATACCACACATCATTTTTGTAGCTTAGAAAACCGTCAGACCCACCAATGACCCAAAGTTTGTTGTCAAAAACGACCGTCGTGTGATCCAATTTTCCTCCAAAAGGAGCATTGGCGATTGCCGGTGTATTTGGAAAGTTTAAATTACGAGTTGTAAAACCATAAGTAGCATCACTTTCTGTGCTGCCACCATTGTTGTCCTTGGCCACTACTTTCCAATAATATTGGTTTGTCAATGATAAAGGTTCTTGTAATTGGTAGCTTGTTGCCACAATATCTCCAGCAAATAGTGTTGTTGGGTTTTCATTGCTGTCTATATACAGATCGTAAGTTACTGGAGCTCCGTCTGGGCCTATGGCCGCAGTCCAACTGAAGTTTGGCATAACATCTACATTGCTTTCACCATCACTTACGCCTACTAAACTAAAAGCTTCTGGTGCTTGGTTTGTAGGTTTATTATTGTCTTTGTTGCACGCACTTAACACTGTGATAAGTAGGACTAATAATGCGATTGTTTTTTTTAGACTTTTCATGTGCTTGTATTTAGCCCGAGTAATTTGAGGTATCGTTATTCCTTTTACAATTGCTTTTTCTTATCTGAGTAGACAAGAAAAAGCAATTGTAAAAGCTTCGGAGAGTGTGCCTATTTATCCACAGACTTTATTTAATCCTGAATATTAAACAGCTCTACGACCTCCTTATAAGTCATTTTGCTATAGTCTGGAGCCGCCGCAGATCTTCCCGCAGATGTTCCGCCTGGGATCAAGATGTAACGAAAACCATTATTCAGAAATACGCTTCCAAGATCCGCACCATCCAGTGTCCGAACTGCCACATCAATACTTCCAAGCTTGACCCTTATGTAATAAGTTTCGTTGATGGTGCCAGTTATAGCAAGAGGTAGAGCATATACTGTACTTTCTACTGTTATTAAAATCGGCTTACTTCGCCCGTAAACAAGAATAATCCCACTATTTTTGATATCACCTGTCAGAAGAGGGGCGGGTATTGAAAATGAAGCTGTAGTAGATGTAATATTATCCTCAAAACCTGAGGGGATCCAAGCCGAGTAAATGACATTGGCCGTACCCAATTCCCCTTGTTCTCCCTGTTCTCCCTGTTCTCCCTGTTCTCCCTGCTCTCCCGTATCTCCTTGTGGTCCTATCGTACCCTCAGAGGAACAAGAGAGGATTAGACCTATAATACATAGGATGCTAAAAAAACGTTTTGTAAACGTAGTTACTTTCATGATTCGTACTTTCATCGTTGATATGTTTAAAATTTTACATTTATTTCAAACTAAAATTACGATTATACTGATCGATATATCCTGCTGTTGTTATGGATTGCAGTAAGTATTGTATTTATCCCTATATTTAGTGTATCAATGACTTAATTGACTCCTGCAAGGCCTTATTTGCCATTGATACATCTCAATTGCTGTCTTTACAATAATACCATCAGTTGATAATGAATTAGTGTATGCTTTATCAGATACTTATTTTTTTATTCCCAAAAATGACTGACCCCTACTCCTATTTTGCTATTGAACAATTACCCTATAAGAAGTCTGTTTTGATGTTATAAAATACACTCCTGAAGAGAGCTGTTGTACATTAAATAGTAATTTTGTCTGGCTAAGTTTAATGCCTTCATTATTTTCAATTACTGTTTGTCCTAAAAAATTTACTATTGATACAGACTTTAAAGTTTCTGCATCACCACTAATTACTAATCTATTCAAAACGGGATTTGGGTAAATGCTAAGTGTTGATTTTTTACCTTGGTCGACAAATCCTGTAACTACATCCTCTTCAATGATGACATCTATGGTGCCTTCACAGGCTATATTGTCTCTAACTACTACAGTATAAGTTCCTACGGCCAAGGCTGACAGGTCTTCTGTATCATCAAAGTCACCGGTTCCGTCATTATCCCAGTCAAAAGTATAGGGCGGTATGCCCTCGCTTACAGTAAGGTCTATGGTTCCGTCATTGCCCGCAACTTCGTCTGTTGCAGAAACAGATAATTCAAGCGGTTCGGATACGGTAATGGTAATGCTACTGCAACTGCCCGGAGTTACACAACTGCCTTCCCCTCTTGCAAAATACGTGGTGGTTGCCAGCGGCGTAACGTCAATGGATGTGCCTGTGCTCAAAGGGGTGCCTCCGCAACTATTAGTGTACCATTGCCAGTTTGTAGCATCGTTCAGTTCATCTCCTGCATCAACAGAAATGGTAAGGACTGATCCACTACAAATGGATAAGCTGCTTGCGATGAGGTTCGGCATATCAGGAGTATTACAAGCAGCTGCACTTTTTTCGAAAACTCCCATATCAACGGTACCGCCCATTATTCTTGTGTTTCCTAATAAATCTGTAGCATAAGTATCTGCATTATCTCCTGTATCAATGCAAGGCGAACTTTGCTGTAATTGTAATCCGTCATCAGCAGTCATCCAACAGCCGTCCAATCCTATTGCATTTAAGATATCATTAAACTGTGGGTCGAGACTTAAATTTCCAGTTTGAGCACCTGAAATAATATGAGGTCCCGCTTGTCCTGACATATCAATATTAGAATAGGTAGCAATTACTTGCGAATTTGCACCTCTAATATAAAATTGTTGACCAGCCCCTGTTGCAGTGTTGTTCCACAGGATACAGTTTTTTAAAGTTACTGTACAAGATCCAGAGCTAGTTCCTCCACTTTCGTCGCGGCTATCTGCTATAAATGCGCCACCATAACCATTCGTTGCTGTATTATTAGCAAATACACAATTAGTAAGAATTGGATGTGAATTTCCTCCTGCATTGCCTCCCCAAGCATACATAGCTCCAACATTAGTAGCAGATGTGTTTTCGTAAAACAATGTATTTATAACTGTTGGACTTGCGTTTCCACCAACACCATAACTATCCATTCCACCAGCTTCAATATAAGCATGATTATCATAAAAAATACAATTAATATAAGTAGGGTTAGAATTACCATTGTTATAACCATTATTAAAAGCACCTCCTCCCCAAGAAGCAAAATTATTTGTAAACACACAATTTCTAATTGTAGGATGGCAAAATCCTGCATTACCATAGCCATGGTTATAGATTCCACCCCCTAATCCATTACCATTGCTTGTTGGTGCTCTATCATCATTACCATCTTCAATCACAAAACCATCTAAAATTGCAGTATCATCCATTGAAGGATTCCAGACTACAGTGTAACTATTATCAGCAATTCCTGCATTTCCAATTTCTCCGCTTAATATACTACAAGGCCCGCAGGACAGAATACGTTCTTGTATGATGTTTTCTGTGCCTTGAAAACTTCCATAAATAGCTACACCTGTTTTCATTGCAAAAGAAATGGAGCGATTTGTATTGGTGGTTGGTAAGTATGTGCCGCAGGCTAGCCAAACTTGGTCTCCTACTACTGCAGTATTAATTGTGGTTTGTAAATCTTGTCCAGAAACTGCATTGCTCCAACTTGTGCCATCCATAAGTCCTGCGCCAGAAGGTGTTACATAAAACGTAGTTTGTGCAGTAACTGTAAATGCTAAAGTGAAGTAGATAATGATAAAACTTAAAATTTCAACTTTCATAAGTTCACATTTATTTAAACCCAAAATTATGATTATACTGATCGATATATCCTGCTGTTGTTATGGATTGCAGTAAGCATTGTATTTATCCCTATATTTAGTGTGCCAATGACTAAACTGACTCTGCAAGGCCTTATTTGCCATTGATACATCAAAATTGCTGTTTGTACATTGATTCCATTAGTTGATAATATATTAGTGTATACTTTGTTGTACTTTCTTAATTTTAATCAAATAGAAAAACATTATGATGAGAGCTATTTTAGTTGATGATGAGCCTGCCGCCATCAACAGTTTAACTTGGGAATTACGAAATTTTTCAGAATTCATTAAGATTGTTGACACGTTCACATCAGCAAAGGAGGCTCTTTCAGGCATTAATTACTTAAAGCCTGATTGTGTTTTTCTAGATATAGATATGCCAGAAATGAATGGCTTTGTCTTGCTACAAAAATTAGAGTATCGAACTTTTGCCGTAATCATCACAACTGCATATAATCAATACGCCATTAAGGCCATTAAGGAAGGTGCTTTGGATTATTTGTTGAAACCGGTAGATGGGAATGATATCAAGGTAGTTATAGAAAAACTTAAGAAAACAAATACCTCAGAAAATTTTCATAAACAATTTCAGGAGACATTAAGTGTATTATCTAAGGCCAGCAATATGCAAATGATACAAATTCCGGTAAATGGAAAAATACTGTTTGTAAAAATTGATGATATCATCTATTGCGAGTCTGATGGAAACTACTCAAGGATTTTTTTGGAATCGTCCAAAGAACTTTTTGTCTCAAAAAAACTCAAGGAACTGGAAGAACTATTACCCGATTCCCTTTTTTTTCGGATTCACAATTCCTTCATAGTTCATATACTAAAAGTTACTGAATACCTAAGAGGAGATGGCTGTGTGGTGTTGGTGAATAAAAAGCAGATACCAGTATCTCGCGTAAAAAAGGAAGCTTTTTTAAATAAAATGTCGTTCTAAGCTGAATAATTCAGGAATTAATTATTGATTCTTGTAATGATTTAGGGATCACGATATTGACCTTAAAATGAAAAATATTTATGAATTATTGAGGCTAAAGATATGGATAGTAGTGCAATAAAATCCTTCTTGGAAAACAGCAATCAGAATGGATTTGGTTTTTTGGTGGTTATAGTACTTTTTTATCTTTTCTTTTTTTTTCTTATTCAATATTTTCACCACAAGAAACGCTTTTATCTTTTATACAGCCTTTATGCCCTTGTAAATGGCACGAATTTGCTAAAACATATGGAGGGAGTTTTTTTTTCCGATTTTTTTGATGCTCCGGAAAACGCTCAATTCATACTTTTTCTGCATCATCCTGCACAACTTTTCGGCACCTTGCTCTTTACATTTTTCATCATTGATATCATGCAACTAAAAAGGAGTTATCCCAAATCCGTTGGTTTTATCAGTTATTTATATTTGGTCATTTCGGTAATTTATTTAGGCCTTTGGATCCATTCTATTGCTATACCAACTTCCCATTTGATCAAGACCTTTCAAATATCGGTATTTCTAACCACAGGATACATTGTGTTTTTTTGGTTGTTTTACATGATTATCAAACAAAAAGTATCCATTAAATGGTATATTATTTCTGGCATGACTGTATTGGTCGTTGCTTATTTTATAATTTCCTATTTTTCGAGTCAAGAAGGAATTGAAATGGCTAAGGTCCTTTATATCTTCTATATCGGCATCCTTGTAGAAAGCCTATTTTTTGCCCTTGCCATAGGCTTAGAGCAAAAGGAGGTGTACAAGGAAAAAATGGCCGTTCAAAAAAAATATGCCTCCCAATTGAAGGAAAATCAGATCATCAAGGACAGTATAAACCGAGCTCTTTCTGAAGAACTAGCCCAAACAAAATCAAACATTGTGGAAATTTCTGCAACGGCCCAAAGAGAACGTACAGAAAAGCTTACTATGAAGTTTGAAAACAAGTTTTCCCAATTACGCCTTGATGCACTAAGAAACCAGATGAATCCGCATTTTATTTTTAATGCGCTTAATTCCATAAAATCGTATATGATTGAAAACAATCAAGAAAAAGCTATTTTTTACTTAAATCAGTTTTCTAAACTGATTAGAAGTATTTTAGAAAGTTCACGAGAAGAACAAATTAGCCTAGCTGAGGAATTAAAGATTTTGAAAATGTATATAGAAATCGAAAATGATCGATTTAAAAATGACATTGGATTTTCTTTGGAAGTGAACAAGGCAATTGATGCGACGAAAGTAAAGGTGCCGGCATTATTTTTACAGCCTTTTGTTGAAAATGCTATCTGGCACGGTTTATCTACCAAGAAAGGGAAAAAAAAATTGAGCGTAAAGGTCTCCAAATCCAACATACCCGAAATACTCGAAATTAGCATAGAAGACAATGGGGTAGGAAGAAAAATCACCAAGGAAAGAAATGCGAATAACCCTTTTAAAAAGAGTTCTTTAGGGCTTACGCTAACAAGGGATAGACTCGAACTTTTTTCCAAAAAATTCGGGAAGCATTATGCTTACACCATAGAAGATCTATTTGACAAGTCTAAAGTTAACTCCGAAGGAACTAAAGTGTTAGTAAAGATACCAGAAGCTACATAGTGTCCGTCTATAAACTCGGTTTCTGATGCAGAAAGTTAGTCATCAAGGCGTGTGAAAGTTAAAATAAAACGGAGTTTTATTTCTGGAAAAGAAGCCTGTTTTTTAATTTACTGAAGACCGATATTTGGTATTCATTTGTTCATCGCTCAGATTGTAATTGCATTTAATTAATCTTCCTCCTATAAGAAACATTTAGTTGGATTTCAATGCGCAAATTTTAGAAGTGACCAAGATATATGAATGCGATTTGGGAATAAGCTAATTTTTTAAAACAATTTGAAGCCTTTAGGTGAGATTAATAGTATGACCAATGCAATTAAATATAGCAGTAAATGATAAATGGATGCTTAAATTTTACCTTTGCACATAGTCCTTTTTTTTAGACTTAAATACATATCCGATTTTCACATTATAAAAACGACCAGTTGTCCCAAAAAAAGATTTTTTTGAATCAGAAGGTTTATTTAAATTTACTATCCAGGCTCTACCTCCTTCAGCACTAATAGCTAATCTCTTCCATAGAATAAACTGAACACCCATGCCATAATCAAAACCGGGGCCATAGCCAATATCATGCCCATTAATATTTCTATTAAAGAAAAGGGGGCCTGCCTGAAAGTAAACCAGATTCATTGATTCCTTCTTTAACAGAAACGGGTAATATCTCATATTATATTTTACCCGAAAATCAGATAGTTTAAAAGTATTCGTGATTGTTGGTTGTCCGGTGCCTGAGAAAGTTATTGAAGAAAGCCCTTCATCGTAGCGAAAAGAATAGTTTGAAGTAAATCTTTTTGAAAACCTCACTTGTCTTTCGTATTCTCCAATAATAGAAAAGGTTAATAATTCAGGATTTAATAATGCTAATGTTTTGCCTATTTTAAATACTTGCTTTCTATTTTGTTTATCAGCAGGGAATTCTTGACAAAAAGCATGTTCACTGCTTGAGATGAAAATGAAAAATAATATGGCATTTTTGAGAGATCGCATTTTATACATTAAACAGATTATTTGTAATTCTCTATATATAAATACTCTACGGTTTGCAGTTTGTATTTACACAAAATTCAACAACGATTTACCCATTTGTTAAAAAATTATTGTTTGTTCACCTTATAAAATATGTTATTAAATGTAATTAATGTAGCCTTTATAGCCAAGAGAACTTCAAATTATTGTATTGGGTTCTTGGATTTTGAAGTCGAGATAACTTTCTGAAAATCTAACACAATTTACAATTGTGATTTTTCAGTTTAAGATTCTTTGCCTAAAACTTCCTTCAATATGGATACAATCTGATCAGCTTCTTTCATGGTTAAAATTAAAGGAGGCACAAGTCGGATTACATGCATGGCCGTGCAGCTGACAAGCAACCCTTTTTTCATAAGGTTAAATGCTATCGACCGGCATTCCGGAATAAAATCAATTCCAATCATTAATCCAACTCCACGAACTTCATTAATGATTTTATAATTTTTTGATAGTTCGGATATCTGACTCAATAAATATTCCCCTACTATTCTGGTATTTTCAAGTAATTCTTCTTCCAAAATAACTTCAAGATTTGCGAGTGCCGCAGCACAGGCCAAGGGGTTTCCACCAAAAGTGGAACCATGATCTCCTGGTACGAGAACATTAGCGATTTCCTCTTTTGCCATAATAGCTCCAATAGGTACGCCCGAGCCCAATCCCTTTGCCAGGGTAACGATATCAGGATCAATATTATAATGTTCATAAGCTAACATTTTTCCTGTACGCCCCATCCCGGTTTGTATTTCATCCACAACTAATATGATGCCCTTTTCTTTGCAAATCTCTCCTATTTTATTGATGAAATTTTCTTCTCCAATTCTTACCCCGCCTTCACCTTGAATGCATTCCACAAAAATTGCCTTGACGCTACCGTCTATTTGATCAAGAGCTTCTACATTATTGTAGGGCAATTCCAAAAACCCTGATGGCAATGGGCCAAATCCTTTTTGAAAAGCCTCTTTACCCATCGAAATGGAAGTAATTGATCTGCCATGAAAGCACCCCGAGAAATAGATAATCGGACCGGTTTTCCCTCTTTGCTCTCCTAATTTCCTTGCAATTTTTATGGCCCCTTCGTTTGCTTCAAGTCCCGAATTACAAAAAAATACCCTATCAAACCCAGTAACTTCAGTCAGCAGTTTTGCCAGGGAACTTTGCGGGATATTATGATAAAGGTTAGAAATATGAATTAGATTTTCTGCCTGAGCCTGAATGGCTTTTACCACCTTAGGATGACAATGCCCAACGTTATTGACAGCAATTCCTGCCAATGCATCCAGATACTCTTTTCCCTCAGTATCAAATACTTTTGTTCCCTGGCCTTTGACCAAGGTTACAGGAAATCGACGATAAGTCTGGAAATGTTTTTCCTCAAATAAACGTTGAGCAGTTTCATTGTCATTAGTCATAAGCCAAAG
>CAZDRA010000139.1:0-11128 GCA_964507705.1 uncultured Roseivirgaceae bacterium
GGGGTAAATTCCTACGCTGATGTGATTATTGAAGATCTTTACAAAGGCATTGATTTTCATCTATACTCCTCTCCTACTGGAATCAAATATGATTTAATTGTTTCTCCCGGCATCGATCCTGCCCAAATAAAAATGAAATATGATGGTCAAAGTGAGTTAAAAATCCATCAAGGAAAAGTTGTCATTGGCACGGTACACGGTTACTTTTTTGAAAACTCACCAATCTCCTTCTCGCAATCAAATCTGAAAAAAGAATCTGTGCCAACCGAATTTAAGCTTCTGGATAATCAGGTTAGTTTTCATTTTCCACAAGGATATAATACTCATGCTAAATTGGTGATAGATCCGGAACTAATTTTCTCAACTTACTCAGGATCTTTTGCTGATAACTGGGGTTTTACTGCCACATTCGATGATGAGGGAAATTTATATTCCGGAGGGATTGTCCTGGATGTAGGATATCCTGTGACCAACGGGGTATTTCAGCCGGATCATGCAGGGCAGTGGGATATGGGCATATTGAAATATGACTCTGCCGGCAAAGAATTGCTATGGGCAACTTACCTGGGAGGAAGTTATAGCGACACACCTCAGAGCATTATTGTAAACAACGAAGGCGATTTGGTGATTTATGGCACGACAAGTTCACCGGATTTTCCAATGACCAATCACTCGTATCAAACCAACTTTCGAGGCGGTAAGCCAATTTACGATTCTGTACCACCATATCAATTAGTTGGTGGTTTGCCTATGCGCAACGGCACAGATATTTTTCTGGCGATTTTAGGAAATGATGGTACTACACTCAAAGGTGCTACTTTTATTGGTGGCAACTCCAATGACGGCATCATGGAAAAGTTTCATCCGCTCACCAAAAATTACGGAGACCAGTTTAGAGGTGAAGTAATTGTCGATGATCAAGACAATATCTATGTTGCCTCCAATACCAGCTCTACTGATTTTCCCATTATAAATGGCCCTCAAATAGTTTATGGTGGAGATGTCAACGATGGTGTACTGATGAAGTTTAACAAAAACCTCTCAGATCTCCAGTGGAGTACTTATGTCGGTGGCAGCGGAATGGACGCGCTATTTTCTGTCAAAGTAGATACCGATGGAAATGTTTTTGCCACCGGTGGTAGCAATAGCGTGGATTTTCTGGTAAGTGCCGATGCAATTAAAACCGAAAAACCATCGAAGGATGATATTGATGGCATTATCGTAAAAGTAAGCAGCGATGGGACCAAACTATTGAGATCAACTTTTATTGGAACACCAAATTACGATCAGGCATATTTTTTAGAGCTGGACTCCTCAAACAATGTATATGTGCTGGGGCAAACGCAAGGAAATTACCCTGTATCAAATGGAGTATATTCCAATCCCAATGGTGGACAGTTTATTCACAAATTGGGTAATGAGTTGGACACCAGTTATTTTTCTACAGTTATTGGCTCCGGATCTGGTTCTCCTGATTTTTCTCCTACAGCCTTTTTGGTAAATGAATGTGAAAATATATTTATCAGTGGATGGGGAGGTGCTTTAAACCATCCCTTGTTTGGGTATATCGGAGGTAGCACTTTTGGCCTGCCTGTTAGTGACAATGCATTTCAAACCGAAACGGATGGCACAGATTTCTATTTGATGGTGTTGTTGCAAGACGCAAAGCAATTATTGTACGGGACCTATTTTGGTGAGATGAATGGTCGCGGTGAGCATGTCGATGGTGGTACGAGTAGGTTTGATAAAAAAGGAATTGTATATCAATCTGTTTGCGGAGGATGTGGAGGAAGTAGTGGTTTTCCCACCTGGCCACCTGACGTATGGTCCAGCACCAACAATAGCCCAAACTGCAGCAATGCAGCCTTCAAATTTGATCTTGCATCGTTGCTTGCCAAATTCGAAACAGATACTGAAGATTTTTCTAACCGCGGTATCCGCCAGGGTTGCTATCCTGTTTCACTTGTATTTTTGAATGAAAGTTTGGGAGGAGAAAATTTCTACTGGGATTTTGGCGAAGGGACAACAACCAATCAGGAAGATAGCATAACAATCACTTATGAAAAACCCGGGAAATATCCGGTAGTTCTTACCGCAACAGATATCAACACCTGTGTGAGAGTGAGTGAAGCTAGGGGCGTCATTACCGTTCACGATTTCAATTTCAGCATTATGCCCGATGACTCTATCTGTGCCGAAGAAAGCATAATATTGAAAGCCAATGGTGGAATCCTCTATGACTGGAAACCCAATAATAGTCTTCAAAACCCCAATACATCCAGGCCTGTGGCCACCCCGGATACGACTACAATTTACGCTGTAAAAATTGAAGATAGCAATGGATGCAAAGGGGAAGGCTCATTGGAAATAAAGGTTATTCCCAAGGTAGTTGCCAATTTTGAATTTATTAAAGCCTATGATTGCTTTGAAACTCCGGTATTAAAATTTACCAATAACTCTGAAAACGCAAGCAAGTTTCTGTGGGATTTTGGTGACGGTAAAATTTCTGATGAATTTGAACCTGTCTATCAATACAATGCATCCGATTCTTTGAAACAGTACAATATCACACTTACAGCCGGCGAATCTTTTTGCAATAATCAGTTGAGTCTTCCTGTCCAATCTGTAAGTCCCTTCGTGCCTAATTTTATATCGCCCAATGGTGATGGAAAAAATGATGTTTTCAAAATTATTACTGATAGTGAAATTGATTTAACAATTCATAACCGATATGGGAAAGAAGTGTTCAGCGCTGAAAATTACCAAAATACCTGGCAGGCGGGAGATCTCGCTTCCGGAGTTTATTTTTATGAAATAATTCTGGGCGATAATAACACTAGATGTAATGGATGGATTCAGGTTATGCGTTAATAAAAAGAAAACAATGTTTTTCATGTAGACATTGATATAATTCCTAATTTATCTGCACGACACTAGCACTTTCGGCAGCTTTATAAGCAGCATAAACGAGGTTTAAGGTTTTCAAATTATCTTCTCCTGTAGTTTCGCATTTGCCCAGCCCTTGCAATGCACTCAAAATATTTCTGTTAGCATCGACGATAGAAGAATGAGCCACAGCATAATCGGGATCTGCCCAGGCATAATTATTCACCTCAACACGCTCAGCTTTTGTTCCCTTTCTTGTTGTGACTTTTATATTGAAACCCGAGCCCAAATATATCGATCCTTCCTCTCCTTCGATCATAATAAAAGTCTCCGGAAAATGATCGTCTTCAACAACAGAAGCAAAAGACATCTCTAAAAAACAAGATGCATTGTCTTCGGTTTCCATAAGGATATTGGCCACATCTTCGCCTTTTATTTTTTTATTTATCGTTTTTATCTGGCAACTTATATTTCGCATTTCGCCAAGAAGAAATCGGCTGACGTCCAACAGATGAATACCCAAATCTGCAATGATTAATTTTTCTGTCTCAGCTAAATAAGGTTGGTTTTCAAAGACTGGAAATCCTGTACAAAAGGAAATTTTTGCTTTGAATATTTTTCCGATAATACCGCTGTCAATGATTTCTTTTACTTTGCGAATTGGGCTTTGCCATCGGAAATTTTCGTGTACAAAAAATGGTACAGATCGCTCCCGACAA
This sequence comes from uncultured Roseivirgaceae bacterium, assembly GCA_964507705.1. Taxonomy (GTDB): domain Bacteria; phylum Bacteroidota; class Bacteroidia; order Cytophagales; family Cyclobacteriaceae; genus JAAUQL01. The sequence goes on from CAZDRA010000139.1 coordinate 3,606, forward strand.
AAACTCACCAACTCATTGGCGGTTTCCAAAGCCAAAGCCATTGGTTTCTGGCATATTACCGGCACGCCATTTAAAGCAGCCTTTTTGACCAATACCAGATGGGCATTTACTCCGGAAATGATATCTACAAAATCTAATTGCTCTTTGTTAAATAACTCATCAGCAGATTGATAGACCTCCTTAATATTAAATTTTTTGGCAACTTTTTGTGCCTTCTCCAAATCTGAGTCGCAAACGGCAATAAGTTCTACACCATCTATTTCGCTCCAGGCGGATATTTGAAAATCAGCCCAGAAGCCACAACCAATTACTGCAAATTTTAATTTTCTCATGCTTTCACTATAACTATTTAATATCCATTACACAGGCGAAACAAGGATTTTTACATTATCTTCCTTTTTGTGTATCAGTGCTTCAAACCCATCTTCAACAATACGATCAAGTGAAATTTTACCTGTAATCAGCGGTGCGCCATTAAACTGCTTTTTGGCCATCATCTCTATGGATTCTTTGTACAGACCATATCCTCCCATACTTCCCATGACTATTTTTTCACCAAAAACAATATCAGAATAGTCTATCGGTGCAGGTTTTTCGAACACGCCCATAATCATAATCCGGCCTTTTCTTCTGGCAATATGCCCGGCCAACTGCCCGGTGATTTGATTTCCTGCACATTCTACAACGATGTCTGCGCCATCTCCATTGGTCAATTCCTTAATTGCCTGCACAGCATCTTCAGTTATAGGATTGATAACATGAGTTGCACCACATTCCAGTGCCAGTGCCTGACGCTTTGCTGCCGGTTCTACGGCAAAAATCTGCTCTGCTCCGGCAATTCGCGCAGCCTGAATGGCCATCAATCCGATTGGGCCACAGCCTACTATCGCTACATTGTCTCCGGGTTGCACATTTACCTGGTCAATAGCTCTGACCGTAGCAGAAAATGGCTCTACCATAGCGCCATTTTCGTCTGATACCTCATCGGGGAGTTGATAGCACATATAGTCATAAACATTGATAAATTGAGAAAATGCACCGCTGGTCCATGAGATACCCAAGAAGGCTACATTGTCGCAAATTCCCATCACGCCCGATTTGCACCACCGACATTCCTGGCAACCGATAATTGGGCATAATGCCACTCGATCACCTACTTTTACACGGGTAACTCCACTGCCGATTTCAATCACCTTACCGGAAATTTCATGCCCAAGCGGAACCGGAGCTTTCACACCTGTCAAGGCATGTGGATCTGCTGCAGGAATAAAAATCGGACCTCCCATATATTCATGCAAATCTGTTCCACATATTCCGCACCATGAAACTTCAATTTTCACCTGATTATTTTCCGGCGCACCAGGTACGTCTACTTCTTCTACTCTTACATCTCGTTGGCCATGCCATATTGCAACTTTCATTTTTTCCATTTATTCAATATTTTTTATAATTCTACTATTTTGTCTTGGTGGGGTCTTCCTTTTGGAAACCTCACAACTCACGCAGGGTCCAAAAGAGACCCCGCGAGGACGTATGATCCTTAAAGTTCTAACCTTGATTTATTCATTTTCAGGAGATCGTTTCCCGGCTTCTGAACTTCCCTTTTTCAATCTCCGACATAAAGAGGAAACCCTTTGCATTTCATATCAAATATCTCTAATGTGCCCAGTTCGTCCTCAGTCACATAGATACGCTGGTCATCTCCAAGGCCAAATGCGAGGTTGGTCGGCATGGTGCCCTCTGTCTCAATTCGCTCATCAACATTGCCATCTTTATCCAGAACAGTAACATCTTTTTGTGCAAATACGGCAACATACAGTCTGCCATCTTGCCCAAAGCACATACCATCCGGCCCCTTGATGCCTTCGGGTGCATCGGGTGAAATTACATTCCCAAATACTTCTCGCGGACCAAGGTTTCCATTATTCCATCGGTAGCGAAATATCGCACCGGTGATGGTTTCATTTACATACAAGTCATCGCCGGGGCCAAAACAAATCCCATTGGTAAATCGGATATCATCGTCAATTTTCTCAATGGCTTTGGTATTCACATCTATTTTATAAACCCTGCCTTTGTAGTCAATGTCATTATAATCTTCCCTGACTTTTCCATCTTTCACAAAGTCATCGAACAAAATACCTGAATCGGTTAGGTACAAAGCACCATCCGGACCAAAGCATAGGTCATTGGGAAATAAGAAAGGTTCGCCGTTGCATTCAGTCAGAACTTCTTCGACTTTTCCATCCATGGTCACTTTTAGGAGTGCCGGATTTTGAGATTCTGCACACCAAATATCTCCATTTCGGTCTATCGCCAGACCGTTTGGGCGACCTGTTTTGGCAATCACTCTTTTGTCTTTTCCATTATTGGTAATGTGCGTAATGCAACCCCGGTCCGAGCCCATTTCAACAACTAACCAAGAACCATCCTCCAAGGGAACCGGCCCCTCGGGTACGCTAAGATCTTTTGTGTAAATCATAATTTTATTGGGTTTTTATAACTAATGAGTAAATGATAGAATGCGAAAATGAATAAATGATTAAATTTTCAGATGGTAAGTGTTCTTATTTTATTCTATCATTTTAGCATTTAATCATTCATTTTTTCCTTCCTCAAACATGAGCCGTTTGGCCTCCATCAACGGCCATAGAGGCTCCATTGACATAGCTGGATGCTTCTGAGGCTAGGAACAATACGACTGCGGCGACCTCTTCAGATTTGCCCAGCCTTTTGGCAGGAAAGCCCTGGGCAAACTCCAGCATTTCTTCTTCCTTGTCAAAAAAGGATCTGAGCATGGGTGTGTCTGTTGGCCCTGGGCAAATTTCGTTGACCCTGATTTTATCGGGAATCAACTCAAGCGCCATGCACCTGGTAAGTGAACTTACGGCTCCTTTGGAAGTGATGTAGGCAATGACGTTTTCAAGTGCACCGGCCTCGGCGGTAGAAGAAGACGTATTGACAATGGCACCGCCTCCCCGCTTGCGCATAAATGGGATCACCGCCCTGGAGCAAAGAAAAGAACCCGTCAGGTTTACCTCCAGCACGCGTTGCCAATCCTTCACATCAATGTCCATAATCGACCCATCGATCAGTATTCCGGCACTATTAAATAATATATCAATTCCATGGTATGCTGCCACTACCTCTTTGACCATGGCACCAACTTTGTCTTCGTTAGCAACATCTACGTGTACTGCCATAGCTTTTCCGCCGTTTGCAACAATCTTATCAGCCACGGTTTTTGCCTTTTCCGTATCGTAATCTGCAACAGCCACAGAGGCACCTTCCTTGGCAAACATGGTAGCTGCTGCCTGTCCTATCCCTCCTCCGGATCCTGTAACGATGACCACTTTGTCTTTGAATCTCATAATTATTCTTCTAAAAGTTGGCGTAAATATTTTGCGGATTTTATTGCTGCGGCAGCGCCATCTCCCTCTGGCGCCATCACTACAGAGGCGGTGTCGGGCATGTGTACCTTATGTAAAGTGCTGATCAAATTGGGCCAGTCCAAGCGATCTTTCTCTGACCTGACTCCGGGAGGCCATCGGCTGGGGTCGTACAAATGTATATGTGTAGCCTGTCCTTTGGTCACTTCTATACCATGCTCTATTGAGGGTTCGTCATTGGCAAGCTGGTAGGTATCCAGCATCACGCTAAACCCAGGACTGTCAACGGCCTTTACCCAACCCATGACCTCATCCATCGTATTGGCAAAATTGGTATATTCTGACTCTGCTGCCTCCAGCATTACTTTTGTGCCCACATTTTCGGCATGTTGGCCCAACTGTTTGAAAATTTCTGTGGCAATGGCTCCTTCTTCTTCTTTGCTTACATTTTTTACCCCTTTGCCTCGCGCAACACCAATGCCTACAGGCGATTTGAAATGTCCAGCAAAATCAATTAATTCTTTAAAAGCTACCAGTGATTTTTGGCGCACTATGACGTCATCATGCAAAAGGGCCATATTTTGAACCGCCATACGACCGGAATTTACTACGGTAAGCTCAACGCCTTCGTTGTCCATCGCAGCTTTGAAGGCCACTGGATCGGGGATATTTTCCGGGTCGGGCATAAACTCAACGCCATCATAACCCCATTCTCTAATATTTACGGCAATTTGCTGTGGCGTGCCCATAAGCACTTTCACTACAAAACCCAGCTCTTCTATATCCGGGGTAGATGAAAAAATACCAAGTTTTAATCTTTTCATATTATAATTATTTTAATCTAAAATTTGGTTCTATGTGAAATACAGTGGGTCATTATCATTGCCACAGATTCACAGATTATTATGTTATCTTGTTTTACCCTCCTGGCCTGCGAATCAGGAAGGTGTTTTCTTCTTATTAACCTCATATTTTTTCCATCAGTCAGCTGAATGAGGCCTCTGAAAAGTTTATTATCAGGCACTCAAAGTCGCTTTCAGGTGACTATGATTGAGGTATTATAAAGATATCATTTGTTCAATGCTTCGTTCTCTTCTTCGGTCAATAGCCTTGAATGAATTATAAATCTAAAACCCAGTGGAATTTCCAATGAAAAACTGGATCCACGGCCTTCGGTAATATCTACGGTAAGATGTGTGTGCTTCCAATATGCAAACTGATCCTGGTTCATGTAGTAATTTATTCCTGCCAGCTGCCCGAGCAATACGTCACTATCATCGAGATACATATCTTCAGCGGGAAAAATCATGGGTGAAGATCCATCACAGCAACCACCGCTTTGATGAAAAATAAGTTCACCGTGTTGTGATTGAAGTTTTTTTACAAGTTGCTGCGCACTTTCCGTAATGGCTACTCTTTGAAATTTCATAATCATCACATTTGAGTTTCTGAAAAGAAAGGCCGGTGAAAACTGACACCGGCACTTTCATAATTTTATATACTAAAAGAAACCTAATTTGTTCTTATCGTAAGAGATCAACATGTTTTTGTTCTGACGATAATGGTTCATCATCATCAAGTGATTCTCTCTACCAAATCCAGAGTTTTTATAGCCTCCAAATGGAGCATGCGCCGGATAGGCATGATAACAATTTACCCATACTCTACCTGCTTTTATGGCCCTGGGAATCTGATATAGTTGATGGGCATCTCGTGTCCATACGCCTGCACCCAAACCGTAAAGGGTGTCGTTGGCAATTTCTAATGCTTCCGCTTCATCTTTAAATTTTGTTACACAAGCTACAGGCCCAAAGATTTCTTCTTGAAAAATACGCATTTTGTTGTGCCCTTCGAGCAGTGTTGGCTGGATATAAAAACCATTGGCCAAATCACCATCTAATTTACATGCCTCACCACCGGTAAGTACTTTGGCACCTTCGTCTTTACCAATTTTGAAATACGAAAGAATTTTTTCATACTGATCGTTAGATGCCTGAGCACCCAACATGGTATTGGAATCATACGGATTGTCCTGAACAATTGCTTTCGTTCTGGCAATGACCAGCTCCATAAATTTGTCGTAAATATCTTCCTGAACTAAAATCCTCGAAGGACATGTACAAACCTCACCCTGGTTAAATGCAAACAAGACAGCTCCTTCAACGGCTTTGTCGAGGAAAGCATCATCTTCATCCATCACACTATTGAAGAATAAATTTGGCGATTTACCACCTAATTCCATGGTTACCGGATTCAGGTTTTTAGAAGCAAATTGCATAATCAACTGCCCCGTTGTGGTTTCTCCAGTAAATGCTACTTTGTCAATTTTCGCACTTGACGCTAGCGGTTTTCCTGCCTCTGGGCCAAAACCGTGAATAACATTAACAACGCCGGGAGGGAATAAATCGGCAATTTTTTCCATCAACAAGGTTGCTGAGGCTGGTGTTTGCTCTGCGGGCTTCAAAATAACACAGTTACCGGCAGCCAAGGCAGGAGGTAGCTTCCAGGACAACATAAGTAGTGGGAAGTTCCATGGGATAATTTGAGCAATAACGCCAAGCGGTTCTTTGATGATCAGCGATAAGGTGTTTTCGTCCAACTCTGAGGCCGAACCTTCTTCTGCTCTGATGATAGAGGCAAAGTAACGCCAATGATCAATTGCCAATGGAACATCTGCATTAATTGTTTCCCGAATAGGCTTGCCGTTGTCGCAAGTATCAACCAAAGCAAACTCTTCCAGATTTTCTTCGATGATGTCTGCTACTTTGTTTAACAAGGCAGATCGCTCCGTAACTGAGGTATTTCCCCAAGCCTCTTTGGCAGCATTGGCGGCATCTACAGCCAGTTCCACATCTTCTTTTTGCGATCTTGCATACTTTGCAATAAGCGAATTGTCAACCGGTGAGGTATTATCAAAATACGCTCCTCCAATCGGGTCAACGAATTTTCCATTAATGAAATTTCCGTACTTCTCTTTGAATTTTGGTTTAGAATAACCCATTAGTTTTTCATTTAATTTTGGTACCTACTCTATTATAGATTTTCGGTTTCCTCATTTATTTATCATAATCAATTTCATTTTATAAAATGCTCAATATTATCCTTGGTCACCACAAATGATCCTGTATTGACTTTATGTGGGATATTTGAAATGCCCGACTGGAAATCATTATCAGTTAGGGTATTGATCTTATGTGCCATGTTGAATAAAAATTGGGCACCATACCAGGTGAAAAGTTCTCGTTTCTGACACACAAGCAATTGTATAACTCCCTCCTGAAAAAGCCCAAGGAGTTCTGGTTCATAATTGACGCTCGTCAGTTTTACTATCCCTGGTTTTCTGGCTTCTTTGATTGCTATTGCAGCACCCATGCCACTCATAGGTGTAAATGTGCAAAGCCCCGAAAGGTCAGGATGAGCGCTTATAAGATCCGAAGTTATTCGGGCCGAAATTTCTACATTAGCCTCATCATTAAAATTGCCTATCATCTCCATTTCAGGATACTTATTTAGCACATCCAATACTCCTCGGAAACCTGATTCTTGATTATTGAGACCCAATATTCCCAGACAAGCAATTTTTCCTTTACCGCCAAGGAGTTCGACCATTTTTTCTCCCTGAATTCTCCCCATCTCATACCAGTCCGTACCTAAAAAAGTATGCCTTTTGCTCATGGGAATATCTGAATCATAGACCACAGTCGGTATGCCTGCATCCACAGCCTTATCGATGGCAATGGCAATGGCAGGATCGGTGCCATTTATAAGCAATCCGGTTGGATTTTGCCCCGTTACCTGCTCGATAATGGCGATCTGCTCAGCGATATTCCAATCCGGTGTCCCAAGAATTGTGGTTTTGACTCCCATCTTTTTCCCCCATCTAATAAAGGCCTCCTGGTCGTGATTTACGTACATTGGATAGGTCACCAGCGGAGAAATCATGATGTATTCCTCATTTTCTATTACATCCTGGCTTGTCAAAACATCTCCATCATTGGCTGCCGTTTTTACCTCTTTATTGGTATTGCAACCAAAAAGGAGGATGATTAATAATGGTAGGTTCTTTATGAGCTTAAGTTTCATTTTTGAATTTTATTATTTTGCTTATACCATTTCTAAGGTTAGTTCAATACG
>CAZDRA010000140.1:0-11122 GCA_964507705.1 uncultured Roseivirgaceae bacterium
AAGTTTCTACGTCATATTCAATATTTTCAGTAATCCAGTCGAATATTGAAACTAGGTTAAGGCTATCACCATTTTTTTCGTTTATAAGGTGTTTGGCCAAATCAGATAAAGTTGAATTATCAGTAGATTGAGCATTCGCTTGGAACGCCATTAGAATATAAAAACTGACTAAATAAATAGATTTCTTCATCGCGGTGCAATTGTACCCACGCAGGGCTATGATAAATATGTAGCTTATCCCTACTGTATTTTCTCTCAATCTAATAAGTTTTTGATATTATTAAAAGAACTCTTGGCTACATGTGTATAAACCTGCCTACCGGCGGCAGGTCTAAGTTGTTTTCAATAAATAATGCACCAGCAGTACCTGGACATTTCTTATGTCTATACCGTTTTCCAATAGATATGTAGTGCTGGAATCCCTGAGCTTTTGGGTGTACCATTCCTTCTGATTCCAGTTTTGGCTATTGCATTTTTTATAATCTCAAACTTTCAGCTAGCATCCAAAACTTTTGCCTTAATGATCAATCGTTGTGTGGGTTCTATAGGATCATTGGAAAAAATTACGATTGATTTTTGCTGACTTCCTCGTCTTCCCTGCGCATTAAATTCTATTTGCAAAGTGCCAGATTCTCCTGGAGCAAATGCATCCTTTTCCATTTTGGCAACTGTACACCCGCAATTTGGTTTTATGCTCCTGATATTCAATTCTGACTTTCCTGTGTTGGTGAAATTTATTAATGTCTGAACAGTTTTATTTTCTTTTACAGAGCCAAAATTATGTGTAGTCTTTTCAAATTTCAAGTTTGGAGCCTGCGCCACCTCTTCTGCAGTCAATGGTGGAAAATACTCCTCAATGGTTGCTATTACACGTAGGCGTTTTTCAGCATCCGTATTTTCATCTGTATAAATTCTTATTGCATCAGATACAAAGCCAAAATCATCTTTTCCTTTAGCATCATAAGTAATGATTAGTTTTCCTTTTTCTTTGGGTTCAAGAATTTTTGGTTGAATGCTCAAAATAATATGATCCGGTTTCAGAAATTTTTCCAAAAAAGTGATCGGCGAATTTCCGTCATTATAAAGCTCAAAGGATCTGGTCAATGGTTTTTGGGTAGTAACTTTTCCCATATTTAATGACTGATACCTCAATCGTAAATCTCCAATCTTCGTTCTGTACAAATCTGCTGCGGTCTTGATTTTTTGTTCGACCATGCCCTTTATAAAAATGGTTTTTGACGAGATATTGGCATTTGACGAGATCGTTAACGATTTCTTAAATTTACCTGGTCTATTCGTTGGATCGTATTTGGCGGTTACAAACCCTTTTCCCCGAGGAAAAATTGGCTCCCTACTCCAGGCAGGCGTTGTACAACCGCAAGAAGCACTTACTGCTTCAATGATTAATGGTGCATCTCCTTCATTGGTGAATACAAACTTATGCGTAACCGATCCGTTTTCTTCCTTAATATCTCCAAAATCAAAGGTCTCTTCTTCAAAAGCAAATTTGCCCTTTTGCTGAGCATTTAGACTTGAAAATGTAATTAAAAATGCGACTGATATTAATATCCTGATATTCATGTAAATGAAGTTTTAAATAAAAATGATTGAATGAGGGTTTGCGCTCTAAAATCTTTATGGACGCAAAAATAAAGTTTAACAGAACAATAATGAACTAGCACAAGAATATTTAGCCTGCATAATGCAGGGAATAATTATTGAGACTTGTAATGAATTAGAAAACACGGCATTGACATTGCAATAAAAATTGGTTCTGAAAATTTAATTTTTATTGCAATTTGGGTGAATACCCTGGCTGTCAATGCCTTATCTAAAAATGGATAATACTCATGAGTTATTAAGGTTAGACACTTTGTAATTTGTTTGTTTAATTTGCTCAAATTTTTATTGATATGGCACGAATACTTACTGGAATTCAGAGCACAGGAAGACCACATTTAGGAAATATTTTGGGAGCTATAAAGCCAGGCATAGCATTGTCGAAAGACCCTAAAAATGAAGCCCTGTTTTTTATAGCCGATTTGCACTCATTGACTATGATTAAGGACGGCGAAGAGCGGGTGAAAAACACCTTGGCCACTGCTGCGGCTTGGTTGGCATTTGGGTTTGACACAGATAAAAATATCTTTTACCGACAATCACAAATTCCCGAGGTTTGTGAACTCACCTGGTATCTCAATTGCTTTACCCCCTACCCTATGTTGGCAAATGCCCATAGTTTCAAAGATAAGTCAGACAAACTTGCCGATGTGAATGCCGGGCTTTTTATATATCCCGTATTGATGGCAGCAGATATATTGATGTTTGACGCCAATTATGTTCCGGTTGGAAAAGACCAACAGCAGCACCTCGAAATCACCCGTGATATTGCAGGTGCTTTCAACAAAAAATATGGAGAAACATTTGTAATACCCGAAGTTATAATTGATAAAACCGTCATGACAATTCCTGGGACAGACGGCAACAAAATGAGCAAATCCTATAACAACACCATTGATATATTCTTGCCAAAAAAGCAGCTCAGAAAAAATATCATGACCATCGTTACTGACAGCACACCACTGGAAGAACCTAAAAATCCCAATACCTGCAACGTGTTTGCACTCTACAAACTATTGGCTTCTGAAGAGCAAATAGTTGATATGACGAAAAATTATCAAGGAGGGAATTATGGATATGGTCATGCCAAGCAAGCGCTATTTGAATTGATTATTGATCAAATGACCAAGGAACGAGAGGGCTTTGACTACTATATGCAAAACACTGCCGAACTTATCAGGAAGCTGAAAGAAGGAGAACAAAAAGCCCGAGATATCGGGCTAGGTGTTTTGAGTAGAGTAAAGAAAAAGATTGGGTTTTAAAGGTCTTTTAAATACCCAGCATTTAACTGGCTTCCCAAACGACTTTAGGCTTTCTATTGTCTATGGTCATTACGATTCTCGTTGGAGAAGGAACTAAGATCAGACGCACATCATTTTTTTCGAACTCATCTGCTTCTACCAATACACCTTCATTTGGCCCAACACCAAAAATCAAATTCCCCTCTTTATCTTTTTTCTCAATATATTTTTTAGCTATGTAGGCTGTTGGCAATAATACATCCGTATCTGGGCAATGTGTTTCATGTACATCCCCGAAGGCCTCCTCAATATAATCACCATATTTATCCAGGAATTCATCTTCAAAATCGTGCATATCGTCCTCGATCTGATCATAGGCATCGTCACTGTAGTCCAGCAAGGCAAGTACGTTTTTCCTGCGAACCAATTCGCAAAGCTCTTCATTAAGTTTTTTCGTATCCATAGTTTTTTATTGAGGCTACAAAACTTCAAAAAGTCATTTTCCAATGCAAATATTTCATTGGATTTTTAACCTGCATTATGCAGGAAATAATTATTGATACTTGTAATGAGATAGAAATCACGCCTGCATATCTGAGTAGGCAGGCCTTATCACTAAATGGAGAATATTCATAAATTATTGAGGTTAACCTCATTTTGAATAAAAATTATCGTGGCATGCACATACTAAGATTAAATTTTAGCTAATAATAAAAATAATAATTTTTACTGAACCATTTTGCAATGTGAGTTATAAAATCATTGTACTTAATACTAAATTCGCAACTATAATTAATTGATAACCTCCAAATATTAATTACCGATGGACTTAGATATAAAGGCAAAAGCGCAAGAATGGTTGAATAGCAATATTGACATTGAATCTAAAAATGAAATTCAAAAAATGATCGACGCTGAAGATCAGTCTGATTTAGTCGATTCGTTTTATAAAGACCTGGAATTTGGTACTGGTGGATTAAGAGGGCTTATGGGCGTTGGCTCTAATCGCATCAATAAATATACGATTGGCAAGGCAACCCAGGGTTTGAGCAATTATTTACTCAAAGCATTTCCCAACGAAGAAATTAGTGTCGCCATTGCCCACGATAGCAGAAACAACAGCGACTTCTTTGCAGCAACAACGGCATCAGTATTTACCGCCAACGGAATTAAAGTCTATTTTTTTACAGCCTTGCGACCCACTCCTGAATTATCTTATGCAGTGAGACTCCTTGGGTGCAAAAGCGGGGTGGTGCTCACTGCATCGCACAATCCCAAGGAATACAATGGCTACAAAGCCTATTGGGATGATGGCGCACAGGTAACACCTCCGCACGATGAAAACGTGATCAATGAAGTGAATAGCATTGAGAGTATTGATGATATAAAATTCACCAAAAACCCCTCGTTGATAGTAGCAATTGGTGAAGATATTGATGAGAAATATTTACAAGAAGTTAAAAACCTTTCTTTGTCTCCGGAGATTATTCAAAACCAAAAAGATCTCAAGATTGTGTTTTCTCCAATACATGGAACCGGTATAACTTTGGTTCCCGAAATATTAAAAAGATATGGTTTTAAAAATGTGCATGTAGTAGAAGCGCAAGCAACTCCCGATGGTAATTTTCCAACGGTAGTTTATCCAAACCCAGAGGAAGCGGAAGCGATGAGTCTGTCGATGCAAAAAGCCAAAGAGGTTGATGCAGACCTCATCATGGCCACAGACCCCGATGCCGACAGAGTGGGCATAGGATCTAAGAATAACCATGGAGAATTTCAACTCATCAACGGCAACCAGGCGGCTTCACTATTGGTTTATTATATGCTCAAAATGTGGTCGGAAAAAGGAAAATTAGACGGTGGGCAATTTGTTATAAAAACTATTGTAACGACTGATTTGATATTTGACATTGCCAAAAAATTTGATGTAGATGCCTACGAAACCCTGACTGGTTTTAAATACATCGCATCTGTTATTCGGGAGTTGGAAGGCAAAAAACAATTTATTGTTGGTGGTGAAGAAAGTTACGGATACTTGTCGGGAGATTTTGTGAGAGATAAAGATGCCATCTCATCTTGTGCCTTGCTTGCTGAAATGACCGCTTGGGCCAAGGAAAACGGCATGGGGCTTTTTGATCTATTGATTGAAGTTTATAAAGAGTTTGGTTTTTATAAAGAATCTTTACTTTCTATCACCAGAAAAGGAAAATCCGGAGCTGAAGAGATTCAAAATATGATGAAAGATATGCGCAACAATCCTCCTGTCGCCATTCATGGATCTAAGGTAGCCAAAGTCTATGATTATCTTTCTGGCAAGGTGCAGAATATGATTTCCGGTGCAACTGAAAATCTGGATTTTCCAAAATCCAATGTCCTACAATATGTAACTGAAGACGGCACAAAAATATCGGTGAGACCATCGGGTACCGAGCCAAAAATAAAATTTTATTTTAGTGTGGTAGCACCCCTGGAAAACAAAGATGATTTTGATTTAGTCCAAGATGCTTTAAATACCAAGATCGAAAAAATCATTGAGGAGCTTTCGCTGAAATAAAAAAAGGCAATACATCAAATACCCTGTTAGTCTCATTTATCTCCTATGCATATAATCGTTGAACGAACAAGAATGGAATTCTGGGTATTTGTGTTGGAAATGAAGCGCTATTGTTTCTTAAAAGTTGTTCTAACTATCGGCTATTTTTATTACATTTTCTGCCTGAATAATATGTCTTTCATTGTGAGCAATAATAAATCTAAAAGTGTCGCCTAATCTCAGTTTTATTAGTTTTGAGATGCTAATTGCTGTTTTAGTTTTGGTAAGGTTTATATTTTTCGATTTTTCAATTAATTCAAGGTATTCCTTTTGTTGATTGATAAATCGGTCAATAACATTGATATCTAAGTTGCTACCTGAAGGATTTTTATCTTTAAATGTTTTCATCTTATTCAATTTTCCTTTTGGAAGCATTGAATTGACAAAATAGCTTCCAATTATTCCACTTTTAAATACTTCACTTGCTTTTGTACAACTTATCTCAATTACTCTTTTTATTTCGGGATTATAATAATCGCCATATAAATTCAGGTGTTCAATGCATTCTAATACGCTCCAATTGTCAATATTTTCTTTGTGGTTTAATGTTTCAAAAGGCAAGTCTCTAAATTTATCGACCTTATTGATGATAATTCTTGTCTTTTCAATTAGCTCTGTTATTAATTCTTTTGTTATAAATTTCATGATATTAATTTTCTACAAAGGTCAATCAATTTGAAAGTATAAACATTGATTGAAATTAAGATTTTTTAATTCTTGATAGGGTTTCAGGTGTCATTCGTAAATAATCGGCAATGTATTTATTGGGGATTTCTTGAAATAATTGAGGGCTTCTTTTAAGCACTCTTTTATATCTTTCAATTGGTGAGGAAGTTAAAATATCTCGTTCTCTTTCTATTTGTTGCAGAATTAATTGTTCAAGTGTTTTAATCCAAATATTTTGTAATTCCTTTTTAGAGTTTATTAATTTTTCTAAAGTTGTTTTACTTATAATTTTTAGGTTCGTTTTTTTTATCGCCTGAATGTAAAAATCGGATGGCTTTTCGGTTATAAAGCTGTCAAGTGAAACTACGAAATTGCGCTGGTAACCAAATCGGATTGTATGTTCTTCAAATTCATCTATTACATAAATTCTTAAACTACCATTTTGGATAAAATATAGGTTAGTATCAATACTACCTTTTAATTTTAAATATTCATTTCTACTAATTTCTATTTCATTTTCCCACAGATTATTAGTTTCAATAGTTTCAATTAATAATTGTGTTTCTTTCATCTTATTTGAGGTAGTTTTTTGCTTGCAGGTAACACCAAATTTATGTGACGTGCAATTCATTTCTTATCAGTATAAAAATAGCAATATTTGAGAAGATTTAAATTGCGGCATTTCTGTCCAATGAGCCAAGGGTTTTTAGGCAGTGATGTGTTTTTTGATCACCACCCCTGCACGATGCTATAGTATATTTGCGGATTGACTATACCGCCTCGAAAGCATATCCCTTCCTGACATCCACACCACAAACATCGTGTTACGCATTTGGTTTCATACGATGTTTCATGGAATTCAATCTGTCTGGATTTCAAGTTGGCAACAAGGTTTCTTACACGATTAAGATATCCACTGCATCAAAATATCAAAAATATGCCACCCGTTATTCCTTCGCTCAAATAAAATTAGATAGCCAGCGCCACAGTCCATTTCACAATTACTCATTGAGAAGTAAATCAGGCCAAGTTCTTTATTTTTATAAAACCTTGAAAAGCTAATCTCTCCTCCACACAGAAAGTTCAATTGCCCATTATATATGCTCTTTCTTGAAGGAAATTCATCGTAGGATTTTAGTTTGTATTTTCCTAAGTAGTATAGTTCGTTTAAAGATATTGTTAGATCACCTAACTTTCCCTTGATTAGTTTTTTTATTAGTTTTTTATATCGACTATAGGATTCATACTTTAGCAATGTGTCTGGTTTAATTCCGCACCACTTGCATTGAGAGCCAAATAGATAGTTATCAGTTACCAGATAAATGTATGAACTATCAATTCTTCTTTTTTCAATCTCTTTTCGATTTTTCTCATATCTTCTCTCGATTCTTGTGAAAAGTGAATCAGCATGATCAGGAGTTAAGTCGTCTCGAAGTTCAATGAAATAATTTCTTGATTTCGGTGGTGGAGGCATTAGTGGATAAACATCTTCAGGAAACCAATTCCTCTTTTCTAGTTCATACAAGACCTGACTAATGATATTCGGGTCTTCTATCACTTTTTGAGACTGCGAGTAAGAAAAAATTAAAATTAAAAAAATTGTTAGAATACGTGATTTCATACACTTTTAATTGTTCCTATCAATACACTTCCAAAACCCATGAATAGACAGGGGTTTATTCTTTAGATGCGCTTGGAAAGCCAGACATGTTTTCATTAAAAGTTAAAAGCAGATTAGCTATATGGCAGCAAAATGGCTTCAATCTTCCTATCCCAACTTATCAAAGCCAGGAGCTAAAATTTTAACCTAATTCCAACACCATTTTCCGTCATACCCACCATCATTACTGGCTTGCGAATGCTGGTGCTCAGTCCTGAATTATACATTTTCACAGCTTCAAGGGACTGTTTATATGATTTTGAAGATATAGGTATCGAAATTACAATTAATCCACCGCCAATTGCCGCCAAAGTCCAATTGGGCTCTCCGCCAAAAAGTGCGTTACCTAATTGCCATCCTATTAAAAACCCTCCTGTTCCGCTGATTATGGAAGCAATAGTTATATTGTTTCTTGCTTTGTTTATCAGGTAATAAGCTCCCTGGTCATCCTCCATAATATGGGGTAATTGATTGAAATTTAATCGCTCATCATCTTGGTAGAATTTATACCCCCAAAAGTTTTTATAAACATGCACCGAATCAGATGGTGATTGCGCTTTTGAGTCTTGAATCGCACCAAAAAATAATACTCCTAAAATCAAAAAAATCTTCATAACTTTTACTTATTTGTTTCTAACATTAATTTAACCTTCCTATTTCTCTTACACCATTACCAATAGCACCTGTATTCAAATCTCCCAGATCTGCCCTTGCACGATCTGCAACCTTCATAAGTTCAGCCACCTTTTCGGGATACAATCCAATCACATTATACCTTTCTCCTTCATCACGCATCATATTATATAGTTCCATAGAATCTAATTTTACACTTATTCTTTTTCCTCCAACACCATCATTGGAAGGAACGGTTGCCTCGTACGATCTGTAGGTATGAGGAAATACAAGTTTCCATTTATCTTTTCGCACGGCATTCAAATTATTTTTTCCATAATAATAATAAATTTCATCCCTGGGTTTTGCACTAAAATTTCCTTTCCATAATTCCATGATATTTACACCATCAATTTTGTGCTCGGGTAGGTCAGCATTTACAATCGAAGCCAAAGTTGGGAAAAAATCTATAGATGACGCCAATTGATTGCACACTACACCTGCTGGTATATTGCCAGGCCACCTCACAATACAAGGAACACGTTGACCACCTTCCCAACTTGTGGTTTTCCCTTCACGCAAGCCACCTGATGATCCCCCATGATTTCCGTAGTTGAGCCATGGGCCATTGTCGGTGTTGAAAATAACAATTGTGTTTTCCTCTAATCCATTTGCCTTAAGCGCATTCATTATCTGTCCGGCAGACCAATCTATTTCCATTATCACGTCGCCATACAATCCTTGTTCGCTCTTGCCTCGGAACTTATCCGAAACTCCAAGGGGAATGTGAGGCATGGAATGAGGAACATATACAAAAAATGGATTGTCTTTATTTCTATTTATAAAATCAACGGCCTTTTCGGTATAAAGTGTTGTGAGTTTATCTTGGTCAGATAAACTGGTGATTGTCTCTTTTATCTCATTACCTTCCATTATTGGCAAATCCGGAAATTTTCCTTTTCTGGTATCTGTAGAAGCTTTTGATCCATCAAGCTTAACTGGCCACATATCATTGGAATATGGCACCCCGGTATATTCATCAAACCCATGCTGAAGAGGTAAAAATTTCTTATGATGCCCAAGATGCCATTTCCCAAATATTGCCGTGGCATAACCTTTTTCTTTTAGCATTTCGGCAATAGTGATTTCATTTGGGTTAAGCCCAACTTCACTATACGGAAAAAGAGCACCCGAAATTCCAATTCGATTGGGATAGCATCCTGTAAGCAACCCTGCCCTTGAAGCGCTACATACAGGTTGGCCTGAATAAAAATTTGTAAATCTCATGCCTTGAGCTGCCAATTGATCGAGATGGGGCGTTTCAAGTCCCGTAGCTCCGTAAGTCCCCAAATCTCCATAACCCTGGTCATCGGTAAATATGATGACGACATTTGGCAGAGAAGTTTTTCTATCACTATCAGGTTTGCAGGAGACTACAATGAGTACAAAAAGGATAAAGTAATATTTATAATTTTTCATGATTTAAAATTTATAGCAAATGAATGAAATTTGTTGATCAAAAAATATAGACTAAATATTTCTGTATAATAAAAAAAAACTATGATGATTGAGATTTATCAAGGTTTTTTTTGAAGGGCATTCTTTCTTGAAGATGCTGCTCTTAATATTGATACTCTATTTTCATTTTTAATAAAAATATCTATTTTATTTATTTCCGTAAAATCTCGAAAACAAGCGATTGCCTCTCGTGCTGTCAGATCAATACTTAAAGATTTATTGTTGGCATCATTTATATTATCAACCGCAGGTATTTTTTGTAAAAGTGCATTTTTATCCAGGGATGCCGATGTAGTTTTTGCTTTTTGCTTTTCTTTTTTTTGTGTCCTTTTTTCTTTCTTAAGCTCGACTTTATTATTGGACGATTTGATTAAGTTCGCCTTAGCTTTTGCAGCATTTTTTTCTTTGCGCTTTTTAGACTTTAATTTCTTTACTTTTTTGTCTATCTCCTTTTCTTTTGCCTTGAGCTTTTTTTTAAATATTTTTAACTTTTTAAAAGCTTTTTTTAACTTTGACAGCTTTTTTTCTTTGTTAGATTTGTTCCTTGACTTACTGGAGTTTTTAGTATCTTTCTTTGCCATAAGGATAGGTTTGATTCCTCAGCAAGTACGATTAACTAATTATAAAAGTCAAGTTTGAGTTAAGGTAAATCTGTCTATTTGCTACTCAACCTTGAGGGCCTGACGATTTGAAATGATTCCCAAAAATCCGGATCTGGTTCTACTTGATCTTCGAGTACTTTCTCTCCATCAATTTGTTCATCTTCTGGTATTTGAAAAACATTTTCCAAATCAAAGCCTATATTGATCAAAGCAATATCTATATGAAATTTACTTCTTTCATTCTTTTTGAAAATCTTTTTTTTGGTAAGCCTGGTTCCTCCAAAAGCCGATACGTCATTGAGATACCACTTGTCACCAACCGGTTTATAATGAACTCTCATGTGCAGGTCAGGATTTGTTATACCAAATCCAATAAGAAAAATAAGAGGTCGGGCAATTACAGGAATAACAATCTCATTGTCAAATTCTATGGCAATAATGGCATCACTATCTAATGAAATAAATACGCTGCCTTTTTGCCTTTGGTGTTCATATATTCCTTTACTCTCAAAACCAATAATTATTACCTTTTTCCCATAATAACTCGAATAACCCTCTATAAAATATTTAAACTTCTTTTTGTGCTTTATATCCAAAAAAGAGGCTGTAT
>CAZDRA010000141.1:0-11055 GCA_964507705.1 uncultured Roseivirgaceae bacterium
GTTTAATCCAACTTGAAAAGTTCGGGCAATTACAATCCGTAAATTAAAAATGCTGACAAACAAATCATGAAAAAGAACATATTTTATATTTTAATTTTTTTTGAATCCTGCGCTTCTGCTCAGGAACAAAAAGAAAATATGCTCGGGCCTTTGCGTGTTAGCGAAGCAAATCCTAGGTATTTTACCGATGACAGTGGTGATGCTATATATCTTACGGGGTCGCATACATGGGATAATCTTGTAGAGATGAAATCTTCAGATGGTCAAGCTGATTTTGATTACATCGCTTTTATAAAATGGATGAAGAAATCCAATTTCAATTTTATGCGATTATGGGCATGGGAACTTCTAAATTGGGAAACAGGTATAAACCCAATAAATAATCCACAAACTCTTACAGTATATCCTCATCCCTGGGAGCGCACAGGTCCGGGCAATGCATTAGATGGTAAGCCAAGGTTTGATTTAAATTATCTTTTAACACAAAAATAAATTGGATGAAAAACCTTCTATTTACTTTTTTAATGCTTAACACGTTTGTAGGTGTTGCCCAGGAAACCAAACGCCCAAATGTTCTTTTAATAATTACCGATGACCAGGGGTATGGCGACTTGAGTTTTACAGGTAATCCACACATAAAAACAGATGTATTAGATAAGTTCGCCAAAGAAAGCATAAGGCTAAATAACTTCTATGTATCTCCGGTATGTGCACCAACCCGGTCCAGTTTGATGACAGGACGATATTCATTGCGGACCGGCGTACACGACACGTACAATGGTGGGGCGATTATGGCTTCCAATGAAGTTACCATTGCCGAGATGCTGAAGCAAGCCAATTATACAACTGGGATATTTGGAAAATGGCATTTAGGAGATAACTATCCTTCCCGACCTGATGATCAGGGGTTTGATGAATCGGTCATTCATCATTCCGGTGGAATGGGACAGGTTGGCGACATTACCACCTATTTTAAGAAAGACAGCAGCTACTTCGATCCGGTACTTTGGCATAATGGGAAAAGGGAAGCTTATGAAGGCTATTGCTCAGATATCTTTGCAGAAGAGGCCATTGATTTTATAGAAAAACATCGCAATTCACCTTTTTTCTGTTATCTTTCTTTTAATGCCCCGCACACACCTCTGCAGGTTCCCGATAAGTATTATCAGATGTATAAATCAATAGATCCCGCTTCTGGGTTTGAGGATGACAAGAGACCTTTTTCGGCGATGAGCGAAAAAGACAAGGTGGATGCCAGAAAGGTGTATGCGATGGTTACCAATATTGACGACAATATTGGCAAAGTACTGAAAAAACTGGATGAACTGAATATTGCTAAAAACACCCTGGTAATATTTATGACTGACAATGGGCCACAGCAAACCCGGTATCTTGCAGGTATGCGAGGACTCAAGAGCTCGGTTTATCGTGGAGGAGTCAGAGTCCCTTTTTTCATGAAACTTCCATCACATTTTGAAGGAGATAAGGATATTGCCACAACCACGGCACATATTGATATTCTACCTACGCTGGCAGAAATATGTGATGTAGCAATGCCAAAAAGCAGAATAATTGATGGTAAGAATTTATTGCCTGTAATAAAAGGTGAGCCGGTTGACTGGACAGACAGGTCATTGTTTTTCTATTGGACAAGGAAGTATCCTGAATTGTACAAAAATGTTGCCTTACAAAAAGGCAGATATAAATTGGTTGGGCAAGCAGCATATAATGCCGATATACTTGATTTTGAGTTGTTTGATATAGATGCAGACCCCTATGAGCAAAATAACATTGTAAAGGAAAATACCGGAATTGCCAAGGCGCTGAAATACGAGTTGGATCAAAATTTCCATGAGTTGGTAAATTCAGAAAACCTAGTAAATGGCCCACGCATATTCATTGGAAATGAGCATGAAAACCCAACCTTTCTGACCAGGAACGATGCTGAGGGAGAACGTAAAATTTGGCATCAGGGAGAAGTTTATGGAAAGTGGAGAGTAAGTATTGCAGCTGGAAATTACAATATCAAATACAAATTTCTTAATCCGGTAAAGGCAAATGGCATCATGTACCTTGAGACAAGAACATTTATAAATCAAATGACAAATGAGCAACAGGATGCCGAATATATTGAGATGAAAAACGTCTATCTACCAGAGATGGAATGTGATTTCATTCCCTTTTATATGGTTGATTCCAAGAGAATATTGCCTTTTTGGGTAGAAATAGAAAAAATAGGATAGACAGAGGAATCGGTGTTGACTGCTTTTTGGCTTCAGTATTTGGGCACTAAATAAGACATCTTGTAAACGAACTATAACATGAAAATAATTTTTGCAATTGCATTGTTTGTTACATCCATTGATTTATTTGGTCAGACCGAAATAAAAATATGGGAAAAACAGGAAATAGGTTTTACAAGTTCAAAGGTTTACGGCAAGCCAATTTATGATGTAAAGGATTTCGAATTTGTATTTACTTCACCAACGGGAATTGAGCGTAAAGTGAATGGCTATTGGGATGGTGGGGATTCCTGGAAAGTCCGGTTTCAACCAGGTGAATTGGGTAAATGGTCATGGGAATCGTCATGTTCTGATGAGGAGAATGAAGGCCTTCACCACCGGCAGAGTGTTTTTGTATGTTAGCCCAATGACAGCAAACAAGCAATATATAAACATGGGGCAATCATGCATGCCAAAGGGAAATACCATTTTTCTCATAATGATGGCACGCCTTTTTTTGGGTGGCAGGCACAGCATGGAATGGAGCTATGAAATCTACTGATGAAGAATGGAAAACCTACCTCACACATCGCAGGGATCATAATTACAACACAATTCAAATTATAACCACGCAATTCCGAGGATTAGATAAAAATGCAGAGGGATTGGTCGCCTTTGATGGTGGTGCTGAAATCACCATCAATCCTGAGTTTTTTAAAAGGATGGATAAAAAGATTGATGAGATCAATAGCTATGGGTTGTTGGCGTCACCTGCTATACTTTGGGCAATCCAATATACACCGGCAATATTCAATTCGCAGAATGGCAAATTAATTATCGAGCAAAACGAAGATGCTGATATGGTGTTAATGTTAAATTGAATGAAATAATTTTAGTTGATAGCTGATTCGAATTTTAACAATTGAACCATGTGTAAACTGATTAGAATTAAACTTTTTGATGTCGATGATCCAGGACTATTTATGACTGGGAAACCATGAAACTATTGCGTAGGGAGTACAAACTTCGATAGGAACCAAAATTATAAAAAAAACAATAAAATATTTTAGCAATATAAAGTATAAAAAATGAAAGTAGAAATTAACGAAAGTATGATAAAAATGGCTAAATCGGCAGCTGGAAAAGGTGCAGATTTGATACGAAGCACCATATCGGCAAAAGGCCATGCAAATATATTGATAGTAACAGGAGCCTCTCAAATTGAAATGCTCGGATATCTGACTAACGAAGATATAGATTGGTCAGTAGTCACATGTTTTCATATGGATGAGTACATAGATATGCCAGCCACCCACAATGCATCATTTCGAAAGTATTTGAGAACCTGTCTACTCGACCACCAACAAAGGCTGGAGTTTCAAATTGACCTAATTATCATCAAAACCCCAGCAATTTCATCATCGACTCGCTGTCTTGCTCTTCAGCAAAAACACGTGTGATCAGGGAATTATTTTTATCTCTATCAATAATAATATGCTTTGGTGAGGGGATCAGGCAATGCTGTAATCCCCCAAAACCACCAAGGGATTCCTGGTAGGCACCGGCATGAAAAAAACCAATATAAAGTGGATGGTTATGTCCGATTTTTGGTAGAAATAATTCCGAGGTGTGGGTTTCAGAACTATAATAATCGAGGCTGTCACAAGTCAGCCCACCAATATTTACCTTGTGGTAATGATGATCCCATTGGTTGATCGCCATCATGATGTATTTCTGATTTATGCCATACGAGTCTGGGATTTGAGTGATAAATGACCCATCGATCATATACCAAAGTTCTTTGTCATTTTGCAATTTGGTGTCTAAAACACCATAAATAGTTGCACCACTTTCCCCAACAGTATAAGTGCCAAATTCAGTAATAATATTGGGTGTGGGAACATGGTTTTTATCACAAATCCATTTTATATTTTGTATGATCTGATCGACAATATGTTCATAATCAAAGTCAAACTGCAAGGATGTTTTAATTGGGAAACCTCCACCAATATCTATGGTATCCAGTTCGGCGCATTTTTTTTTGAGTTCGCAATATTTAAAAATAAATCGGCTAAGCTCACTCCAAAAATAGGCCGAATCGCTAATGCCCCAATGGATAAAGAAATGGAGCATCTTAAGTTTTATATTAGGATTATCTTGAATTTTATCTTTGTACAGTTTGTTCACATCGGCATACCTCACACCAAGGCGGGAAGTATAAAATTCAAAATTTGGTTCCTCGTCGGCAGCGACCCGAATACCAACTTGCAAGGGCTTGCGAATGTTATCGATATAATAATCTATTTCACCGAGATTATC
Source organism: uncultured Roseivirgaceae bacterium (assembly GCA_964507705.1). Classification (GTDB taxonomy): domain Bacteria; phylum Bacteroidota; class Bacteroidia; order Cytophagales; family Cyclobacteriaceae; genus JAAUQL01. The sequence goes on from CAZDRA010000141.1 coordinate 4,542, forward strand.
CAGTATCGGAATACAGTTTTCAAAACCGTCATTGATGATTTCCGAAATATATTTTTTATACAGTGGTCTTTTAAATCCATTACAAACAATAAATATCTTTTTGTCAATGCTCCCTTTTTCATGGAGCTTTCTAACAATCTGAAGGTCATATGCCGAAGAAGTTTCGAGATGAACATCATTGTCCAATACCTCGTCCAGCACAAAACTGAAGTGCGAAGATTTAGTGCAATAGCAATACATATAGTTGCCACGATATTTGTGCTTGCTCATGGCCTTATTGAACAATTGCTTTGCTGTCTTTATGTTCTCTCCAATTTTTGGCAGGTAGGTCAACTTCAATGGCGTGCCATGTTCTTTGATTATTTCCATTAATGGAATGCCATTAAAGAGCAGTTCATTATTTTCTACACTAAACTCCTTCTGGGGAAAATCGAAAGTATGTCTAATTAAATCCTCGTAAAGCTTCATTTGTGCAAATAGTAAGCTGAATAATTCATGGGAAATATCAATGCGTTAATAATTTCTGTATTATGACCACATCAAACAGGTGCTGGTAGTGCCAAACTGTTATATTCATAAAATAGAATTGGGATGCAATATTGCCATTAATTTGCAATCTTTGCAACCCAAAAAATTCAATCATAATAAGAATGGAATCTGCAAACGGCAAGAGTTTAGAACAAACAATAAAAGAAGAAATTGGAGCAATTTTTCAAAAATTATTTGAACATGCGCTTAACGAAAAGGAATTGACCATACTTCCTACAAGAAAGGAGTTTGAGGGAGATTATACATTTGTTACATTTCCGGTAGCGAGATATGCCAAAAAAAATCCAGTAGAAACTGCACAACTGATTGGTAAATCAATTAAAGAGACGTCTGATTTAGTGGAAGATTTTAATGTTGTAAAGGGATTTCTAAATTTAAAAATTGGCATTAAAAATTGGTTGGAGATATTTCAAAAAGTCTACTTCAATAAAAGCTTTGGCCTGCTGCCCTCCAAAGGCAAAAAGGTGGTCATAGAGTATTCTTCTCCCAACACCAACAAACCACTTCACCTGGGACATCTCAGGAATAATTTTCTTGGTTTTTCTGTAGCTCAGATTCAAAAGACAGCAGGCTACGATGTAGAAAAGGTAAATCTTGTAAATGATCGGGGCATTCATATTTGCAAATCTATGCTTGCGTACCAGAGATTTGGCAACGGTGAGACACCCGAATCATCAGGCATGAAAGGTGATCATTTGATTGGAAAATACTATGTGAGATTTGACAAGGAATACAAAATTGAAATCCAGAATCTTGTAGAAAAAGGATCGAAAAAAGAAGATGCCGAAAAGGAAGCCCCTTTACTTAAAGATGCGCAAAAAATGTTGCTTGATTGGGAAAATGGGGTAGAGGAAATTGTGCGTCTCTGGAGGCAAATGAATGCCTGGGTTTATGAAGGATTTGACCAGACTTACAATCGAATGGGGGTAAGTTTCGACAAGACCTACCACGAATCCGATACCTACCTTTTGGGAAAAGCAATTGTTGAAGAAGGACTGAAAAAGGGCCAATTCTACAAAAAAGATAATGGAGCCATTTGGGCAGATCTGAGAGATGAAGGTTTGGATGAAAAATTGCTCCTACGTGCAGATGGCACATCTGTGTATATGACGCAAGACCTTGGTACGGCAGATCTCAAATTCTCGGATTATACTTATGACAAATCGGTTTATGTGGTTGGCAACGAACAGGATTATCATTTTGATGTGTTATTTAAAATATTGAAAAAATTGGGCCGGCCATATGCTGCCGGACTTTTTCACCTTTCTTATGGAATGGTCGATTTGCCAAGTGGAAAAATGAAATCGCGCGAAGGAACAGTTGTCGATGCAGATGACCTGATGGATGAAATGACAGCAACGGCCAAGAGGCATACGCTCGAACTGGGTAAAATTGATGGGTTTGATGAAGATCAGGCCAATGAATTATTTGAAACCCTGGGCCTTGGAGCATTGAAATACTTTTTGCTGAAAGTCGATCCTAAAAAACGGATGCTATTCAATCCTGAAGATTCTATCCAGTTTCATGGAAATACAGGACCATTCATTCAGTATTCTCATGCGAGAATTTCTGCAATTGTCCGAAAAGCCCAGCAGTTGAATATCAATTTCGACAGCTATGATATAGATAAATTAGGCGAAACCCATGAGACAATTCGCTCAATTATATTTTTGTTAAATAGCTTTCATCGATTGATTGACGAAGCAGCAAAAAATTATTCTCCTGCAGTTATTGCCCAGTTTGTTTACGATCTGGCCAAAGAGTATAATCGTTTTTATACTGAAGAATTAATTTTGAAAGAAGCAGATGAAAACTATATGAAGTTTAAAATTGCGCTATCAAAGCAGGTAGCGAAAACCATTAAATTATCCATGGGATTGTTAGGTGTGCGTGTTCCTGATCGAATGTAAGTGATGGAGAAAAGTGGTTTAGGTAGTAAGTTTTTCGTTGCTGTGAGACTACCAATGACGTAAAAAAATACCGTGATAGTCCCCGGACCCGCCTGCCGGCGAGGCAGGAATCTGGGAATTACCTGATTTTTTTTTACTTCATTGACAACCTGCCTACTGTAGGCGGATTCGTGTTAAACGTCCTCGCGGGGTCTCTTTTGGACCCCACGTGAGCTGTGGGATCTCCAAAGGAAGACCCCACAAAGACAAAAATGTTAATTCTCGCGATGACGTTAGGGCTAAACGAAATTGGAATAAGTATATCAAATTAATCGATTAATAATTCAATAATTATGAGCCAGGCCAAAGATTGGTTGCAAGCAATACGATTAAGAACTCTACCCCTGGCCCTTGCCAGCATTGGACTCGGCAGCTTTTTGGCAGCTTTTGAAGATAAGTTCCAATGGCCAGTATTATTGCTTAGTGGATTGACGACAATTTTTTTGCAAGTTCTTTCTAATCTAGCCAATGACTATGGAGATACGCAGCATGGCGCAGATCATGTCGAGCGCAAAGGACCAACCCGAGCCATACAATCAGGAAAAATATCTCCAAAGTCCATGAAGTTGGCAATTTATATTTTTATTGGATTGTCCTTGATCAGCGGGCTGGCGTTACTTTATATTTCCATGTCTGGTCTTAGCAAATCATTTATCATCATGTTTATCATTGGCATCTTTGCCATTGGAGCAGCGATGAACTATACCATGGGGAAAAACCCATATGGCTATGCCGGGTTTGGTGATTTGTTTGTAGTCCTGTTCTTTGGATTTGTAGGTGTGATGGGCACTTACTTTTGTCATACCGGAAGTTTCAATATCCCGACTTTGCTTCCGGCATTTAGTTGTGGGTTGCTCTCTACTGCCGTGCTCAATGTAAATAATATCAGGGATATTGAATCAGATAAAATAGCCGGCAAGATGTCCATCCCTGTGAGAATAGGTAGAAACAAAGCAGTCATCTATCATTGGATGTTATTATTGATAGCAATTATTTCTTCCCTAATTTTTGTACTTATCAACTTTCACTCTCCCTTTCAATTTTTATTTTTAGTTACAACCCCCTTGCTATTTTTCAATGGATTGAAAGTATCTACAATCCATGACCCAAAAAAGCTAGATCCATTCCTCAAGCAGATGGCCATTTCTACCCTGCTGTTTATCATCACTTTTGGTATAGGTAATTTGATTTGATAATGTAATCGCTTTTGCGGTGGGAAATTTTTATATTTAGTGTGGCCTAATTCTACTCAAAGGCAAAGTTCCAGAAAGCTTGAGGCCATTAATATAGTGATCGACAAAATCATATTAAATGGTAATACCAAATTTCTGTTCCTACATGCGCTTTAAATCAAATTCAGAAAAAACCATGATTTAGAAATAGAATTTATAGACGTCTCAATTATTTATCTTACCAAGAGCTCATGAAAGCAAAATCAATAGAAGAAATACAATCTGCCTTGGTTGAATGCAAAGACAATAGCCTTTATTTAATTCTCAGAATTGCTACTAGACAAAACAAGTTCGATAAATCCGGACATATTTTCACCACAAAACCCCCAGCCAGGGAACCGGGCCGGGGTTATCATTGAGTTATGATATTATTACCAAAGGCCAAGATGGTCACCTGGAAGTGGAGACTGAAGAAGGTGAAGCGATGAGGTTTGTTGTTAGGTTGCCTGTTGTCTGACTCACGAATTTAAATAGATTAAAGGATTACACGGATTAAAACTCACAGGCATGGAAGAAAAGTTTATTTTTATAAAGAGCAATTTATTTTGGAGCAGAACTTCAGTAAATTTTTAACAGTATAAACATATGAAAAAAAAGTATCAAATTCTTATAGCTTTTCTTTTCGTTGTTGCCGTTCAGGTATATGTTCCTGCATCTATGATCCTCGATAATGAGGATATTCTTATTACCGGTAAAACCTTTAAGTTTCTTGTTGAACCAATCGATCCTAATGATCCAATGCGGGGGAAATACATCACATTGAGATTTAAAGAAAATACTTTTACTACAACCGAAATAAATTTATATGACTGGGGCGAGGATATTTTTGTGATACTCGATAAAAATCCAGATGGTTATGCCGAAATTCAGAGCCTTTCTAAAGAAATACCTCATAATTCCGATTTTGTAGAAGCAAAAATTTGGAGTATTAGTATATTTAACGATACCACGAGCATTAACATCAGCTATCCATTTGATCGTTTTTATATGGATGAATTTCTGGCTCCCAAGGCGGAAATAATTTACAATGAATCTCTTGGAGATTCTCTAACAACTACCTATGCTTTGGTGAAAATAAAAGAAGGCAAGGCTGTATTGAAAGATGTGATGATTGACGAAAAATCGATTAAAGACATGATTAGTAAGTAAATTTTAGCAGATTTTCTATTTATTTTTTTGGTGATTACAAATTAAACCAGTACGTGAGTTTGGCAGTTATTGCTCTGTTCTTGGATTTAAAATGTTCGGGAAAATAATTTTCCGTATATACAATAAAAAAATCTGAAACCGGTGCATATCTGTATTGCAGCCGGGCATTAATATTTATATTATCGATTTGGTTGTTGTATTGAAAAAAAGCAGTTAAAAATATGTTCTTGGTAAACGTAATATCAAATTTAGGTCCCAAAAGCCAGATTGTTCCACTAGCGTGAGGAGCCGGTAATGAAACTTTATTGTAGGAATAATTTAAACTGGCAACACCGATTAATCCCATACGGTAGTTCAGAGTGCCATCAAATCTTATAATACTTCCGCTGTAAAATTCACCAAGTTGAGTTACTAAATCAAAGTAAAAATCCTTGCGTCTGTCAGATCTATATTCCGAAATAAAACTTGTATATATATAGTCTGTGCCAGCCTCAAGTGGAAGTCTGTCAGAACCAATCGGATCGAAATCATCAAAAAGAAAGGTGTAATCATTTCTTATCCCTCCATTAAAAGAAGCACCGGAACCAAATCTAATTTCATAATATCCGGTAAACTGATGGTCTGTCTTGCCATAATTTCCATTCCAAATATATTCTGTTTTTAGACCCGGGCCATGGCTCGCAATATTACTTTTTGGATAGAATAAAAACTGTATTCCCGGGGCGACCATATTATAATCAGTCCTCGGGACAAAGCCCACTTCCGGATTAAAGTTTTTACCAACAATCTGATGATTCCATTCAATTTTAATGGCCGGCACATTATAAATCAGGTTAACACCATGAGAAAATGCATCCTTATTACCTCCAGGCAAGATCGATTGGTGATAAAATATTTTTCCATACCATTGATTATTTGCCGAAGCAAGGTTGTAATCAAGGCCAACTAAGCGGTTATAATTACTTTTTGAAATTCCATCACCCAGTGTAGAATCATTTTCCAATATGTTTGTCGCTTGTTTATTTATTGCCAGGAAGGAGATATTTGATCTTGCAAAAAGTTGTCTTTGAACAGCTATAATGGAGTAGTTGTACCCCGGGCGATTGATAGAGACGTCTTTGGCCGTTTGCATATTCATTATTCCAATTCGCCAGTTTTTGTCAATTCTTCCACTTAAACGCGCTCCATACTGGATTTTATTTTGTACAAATAGTGAGGTATTGGGATCTTGCGCAATACCAATTCTTCGGGAAAAAAAAGGTCGTAATCTAGATGCCCCAAATGATGCAAAAACATCTTGATTTTCAAGAAAAAATTGTCGACGTTCAGGGAAAAATAATTCAAATCTTGTAAGGTTTGACTGTTGAACATCAGCTTCGACTTGAGAAAAGTCTGGATTATAGGTAAGATCCAGATTTAGTGAGGGTGTTACTCCGATTTTAATATCTCCACCAATATTACTACCGTACTCAGGTGCTGAACCATCAATAAAGTCTCTGGACACCAGGCCCGAAACATATGGGATGATTGAAATATTGGCACCAGGTTTTGGAAGTGGTTGATCAAATATGAGCTTTCCGGAAAATGCCAGTGAAAATATAAATTGATTTCTTGGGATATGTCCCCAAGTTGATC
>CAZDRA010000142.1:0-10659 GCA_964507705.1 uncultured Roseivirgaceae bacterium
GATGTGGACTTCAAATTTTGATTCAAATTATTGTAATTGGTTTTATTGTAAATTTTGGCTCTCAGTTTACCATCCGGGGATAATAAATATTCTACCGACCAATCGCCCAAGATACTTGCGACATTTGTTCCGGATGTTTGATCTGTAAAGCCTCCGTCTCTGGTTACACGCAACCTTCCATCTAGAAAAGAATAAGACATGCGAAGTTGAAAAGTATTGAATGCTTCTTCGTCAAGCGACCCAAGATCTACATCTACGACCAGATTCTCGTCAAACTGTGTTACCCAGTAGCTTATCTGGTTAGAAATAAATTCACTCACACTTCTTCCTACAGACTCTACAGATCCCCCCCCTACTTTAAAGGCATTTTCAGCAGAGAATTTTTTTAATATTATCAAACTAAAAACCTGCCTTTTCAATTCCTGCTCATCAGTTGCTAATAAGTTTTTGAAGGCAGTCATGCGTGTTTCTATAGATACGTCATTGTATGTTGCGTTTTTGGGATAGTCTTCAACGTCAACATCAAATTCGATTTGAGGGTACATCAGATTGCCTTTAATTCCGAGCAATACTTTTGCTGGATATTTCCTGTTTAGTTCTGGATTATCTTGAATTTCTTTGGGAGTTACCCTCAATATTGGAGCAAGTGATGCCAATTGCCTGTAGTTGGCTTTTATGTCGAGTATGGCTTCATAGGGGTCACCAATCCAAGATATTCTACTATTTGGCTCTACTTCAAATTCCTTGTTGATGATATTGTAAAGTGTAAAATTGTACCCGCCTTCTGTAATTTCATAATCTCCAAACATGTTGAAATCACCTTTGGTGTCTATCTGAAGATTTAATTTGCCATTGCCTCTTCCTCGAATGATATCCCCAGCTGTTAAATCAAATATTATTTCGACGTATGCATCAGGAGTAATATCCAGTTCAAGGTTTAGGTTAACTCCAGCGAGGTCCATTTTGGTACCTCTTTCGTGAGCGTCATGGTGTATTGTGTCATTAATTGAAATAAAGTTGATAAAATCTTCTTTAACGACTTCTGAACTTCCTTCGAGAGGTATATAAAATTTTGTTCCTTTTTCAGATGTGGCGTTTGCAGAGATATTGATGACTTTTTCTTTTCCATAAATCCTTAGATCACCAGTAGCATAGGCTGTGCCGTAATAAAGGCTGTTGTTTTTTGATGTTGTATTCAGTACCAGAAAATTCTTTAATTCACCATAGAAGTCAAACTCAAGTTCTTTAAAGCCACTATGGGTAATTCTTCCCCAAATATCTCCTTCATTATTTTTTTTGTCTATAAGTTTGAAATTATTGAAGTCAATATAATTATTATTAAAAACCACCTCCCCGTTTAATTTATAATGCGTATTGAGATAATCTAGGGTAAATTCTCCGTTACTTGTGTTGCCAATTCCCTTAACTGTTGGTTCAGATAGTGATCCGGTAATTAACACGTTTCCATTCAATTTTCCATTAACATTAGAGATGTACTCCTCAAAAAATGGCTCGATCAAATTCATGTTTGTATTGATAAAGGTAGCATTGAGACTGAGCTGTTCTTTTTTATTGGAAGGGTTGAAATATCCATTGATTTTCATGGTTTGTTCTTCTCCTCTGAAAACTTTTAAATCTAAATCAAACAAATTCTTTATATTGTCAAAATCTGATGAGGCAAGGATGCTACCTACCAAAAATTCATTTACAGAAAAGTCAGATATTTTTATTTGACTGTTTATTTCTTTTCGATCGAAATAATTTTTCAGCGCAATAAACCCACTAAATTTACCATCAATCCTTTTCGTGAGTATTGGATTTAGGTTTTTCATATCAAAATTTTTGATGGTAATAAAAAGACTTTCTGATGGGTCTTCAGAAAGCTTTCCATTAAATTTAATTTTTTGATCACCATGATTTATACTCAAATTTTTTATCGTATAGTCTTTGGTGCGTATTGTCAAGAGATTATCACTACTTATTTCCCATAATTTATCAATGAAACTAATCTCTGAGTTATTCAAGCTTATGTTGGTGATATCAGGTAAAAACTGAATAAGTCCAGTTGTTTTAACATAATTGGAAGAGTTCGATTGGTCAATATCAATGGCAAACTCGATTTCATTTCCATCCCAATCGATATTACAGCTAAGATTTTCACTACTCTGTTTATTGTTTATTTTTTGACTTTCAGATTCAATTTGATATTTCGCATACACAAGGGTTGTGTCACTGCTTTTTTGGGTTTGAAAGTTTATATTATTTTTTTCAAAAGTGTATCCATCAATTGTAAGGGTATCTACAAGGCTGCTTAGCTCAACTAATTTTGTATTTCCTCCAGTAAATCCTCCAGTTATTTTTGTGTTTTTTGAAAGAAAAAAATTTGGAATAAAAAGATTAACTATTGGATTGATTTCTTTAAGATTAATGTCATAATCTAAATAATAATATTCATTATTTCCTTTCTTTTGACTGGAGTAATAAGCGTTAATTTCTTTGCTGTTGTTTCTGAATATCAATTTGTATTCGTCATATACGTTAATTATATCTTGAAAAAATGAGGTGTAGTTAAAGTCTCCAAATATATTTAAATCAGCATTCGGACTTCGAACAGTAAGCGTTCGGCTCAGCGAATCTTTTTGAGATAGTACGCTTAGTCTATCAATAAATATTTCCTTTTCTCCATACCTGAAATGCGTGCTATCCAGAAAAATATCTCCCAATATTTCATCTAAGCTCAATCCTTTCATATCCAATTTTAATGTTGAGCTGAGAAATGCAGGTTCTTTCGTTATTTTCAGTTTATCAAGATTTGCTTTACCCAGTTTTGCCTCTATTTGAATAATCTCATTTTCTTGGTTTAGATCTATACTGGCCTTGCCATTAAATTGAAGATTTGGATCATCAATTATCAGATTTCCACTAAAAAACTGTTCTGCCATTAATGCATCGGTCTTTATGTTATGATAATCGTAACCATTTAATCCTACCCTTGATATGGAAGATAGCAGATCAAACTTGGCATTTTCCTTAGTGAATCCACTTCCGTTAATGCTGCCATCCATATCAATATATTGATATGCAGCAGTATCGCTTAGTAAAATACCTAGGTTGAAGTTTTTTGTTGCTAACCTTCCCGAGTAGGTAGATTTTTCATTTATATTTTTCCCTATTTTGAGATTGATATCTGTGTCAATATGGCCGATATGAGTATTGAAGCTGGCGTTACTAACAAAATCACCAGGAAATCCGGAGAATCTCCCATTGAATTTTACTACTCCAAATTTTTTCATGTTGTTATAAGAGTTCTCACTTATATAAGGAGTGATATCATCCAGATGAAAATGCGCCGTGTTGATTTTAGCATTGATAAAGGACTCCTCAAAATTTGGGAGGCCATAAATCCCAAAATACCCTTTCACCTCGCTCTTTTTGCCAAAATTTATTGTCAAATTTTTGACATTAAATCTATTTACTGGTCCTTCTACAAATCCTTTTATTCGATAATATTCGCTATACTTTTTGAGAGCCGGCGCAAAATGACCAATGTCTTTTGAGTATATTATTGATTTTTTGACATTGGCTGTGATTTTCACACTATCCACAAATTCTTTTACTGATGAAGGCTGCTTATAGTCAAAAATCATGGACTGCGTGATAGAAGAATTGCCAAATTTCATATCCATATGTTGAAATACCATAGATTGCCTGGTGTAGAGAAATTTTGTTTCTAACTTTTTTATATCCAGCCCTGTTGCCGAATCAATGCATTGCAAATTGTTTATAGCAAAGGCGATATTTCCAGGCTTAATTATGAAACTTCTGAGATTGGCCTCTATGTTCATTAAAGTAAAATGATACTGATCAAAACGGTGAGTTATAGGATCTTTATCATCCCTGTAGATTTTAAATTTACCATTGGTCAATATTACTTTGTCGGTATTAAAAATTTTGGAATCTTTTTTAGATTTTTTTTTGATCAGTTTATTTTTAATCTCATCAATAAAAAAATTTAAATTAAACTGACCGTCAGGTGCGTTTTTCAACATAGCTACATTTGCGCCTTGCAATATGATTTTATCTAAATTGACGCTTTCCCTGGTTATTAATGAACTAAGTTTAAAATCAAGAATGATGCGATCTGCCTTGATCATTTTTTTATGCTGAGTATCATAAACCAACAAGCCCTTGATCAACACAGTGTCAAACCAACGAATATTAATATACTCAATATTCAGTTTATGCTCTATCTTAAGGAAGACAGCATCAGAAATTTTATTAATAATTTTTGTCTGGACAGCCGGGATGCTTATGGTGATAAAAGTAGCTATAAGCAAGAAAAGGTTGAACAAAGCTATTTTAATGGCTATGCTCAGTAGTCGTTTTTTTATAACTTGCGCCCTTGAATTTTTCTTGCTCAATTTTTTATGGATATTAACATATTAGCAATTGAATCCTCATGTGATGAAACATCCGCTGCTGTAATACATAACGGTAAAGTTCTCAATAATATCATAGCTACACAGACGGTACATGAAAAATATGGAGGAGTTGTTCCTGAATTGGCATCTAGAGCCCACCAGCAGAATATAATTCCAATCATTGATCAAGCGATTACAGATGCAAATATAAAAAAAACAGAGCTGAATGCAGTAGCTTTTACCCAAGGCCCTGGATTATTGGGAGCTTTATTGGTAGGCGCATCATTTGCTAAGTCGTTGGCATTGGCACTTGATATACCTTTGATAGGAGTAAATCATATGCAAGCCCATATTCTGGCACATTTTATCGATGAACCTAAGCCTGAATTTCCTTTCATATGCTTAACTGTGAGTGGGGGGCATACACAGATCGTTTTGGTTAAAGATTACCTCAATATGGAAATATTGGGAGAAACACTCGACGATGCAGTAGGAGAGGCCTTTGATAAAACAGCAAAATTATTGGGACTACCATATCCGGGAGGGCCATTGATAGATAAATTTGCCAAGGATGGAAATGCGGATGCATTTCACTTTCCCGATACCAGCACACAAGCTTTTAACTACTCCTTCAGCGGAATTAAGACGGCTATATTATATTTTTTACGAGATCAGATTAAGGAAAATCCTAAATTCATTGAGCAGAATATGAATGATATTTGTGCGTCCATTCAGCGAAAATTAATAGATATGCTCATGAACAAATTAAGAAAAGTAGCAAAAAAGCATCAGATTACCCATGTAGCAATATCAGGTGGAGTTTCTGCAAATAGTGAACTAAGAAAACGGATTAAAGAGGAAGGTGTTAAGCATAGGTGGGAAACTTATATTCCTGCATTTGAATATTGCACTGATAATGCAGGCATGATTGCAATGGCAGCACATTATAAATTTTTGGCCAAAGATTTTTGTTCTTTAGATGCTATTCCACAGCCCAGAATGAAGCTTGGTTAATTGCTGTTTTACAAATTCCAGAGCTTGGATTACCTAATAAGTATGATACAAAATTCCTCAATCCGCTTTATTAATTTGTTCTCTAAACTTCCTTTCCTAAATTTTGCCACATAGTTTAATGAATTCCGCATGAACTATTGAATAATCGAGGTTTAAATAAGGTTCGTAAACATCGCATAGGGCAGTAATCGCTACATCTTCATTTTTCATAAAGGAAAGAAGCAATTGTGTGCCTCTATTGTCAACGCCAATAAATCCCATCCTGATCTGATCTTTTCCTGATTTAGAATCAGAAAGTTGCATGCTACTCAGTGCATGGCTGCTTATAGCGACACTGGCTGCTGCCAATGAAGAGCTGGCAAAAAATTTTCTACGAGAAGAAATTTGTTTTTTCATAATGGATAGAAATTGTTAGAGGTCTCATTTATATAAATATAACTAAACGACATTGAATCATAATTATAGTCCTTAGATAAATACTTCAAATTTGATTGATAAAATGATTGTTAATGTACTTCTCTCCAATCAAAGTTGATATGCAATTGTCTTCAAGAATCAATAATTTTTTCCTAACTATAATGGTGATAATTTTTATTGCCAAAACAAATTACTGCTATCTTTTAGTGAAATTCACTAATTTTATCGGACCCGAATTATCTTTAAAGAAACAATAAATACGTGAGCTATAAATTACTTCTAACGCTGTTTTTTGGATTTGTATTAGCTTCTTGCAATACTGAACTCCCGGAGGATGTGGCCTTGGAGTATGAGGAACTTCCTCGCAACCTTGATTTCAATCTTCATGTTAAGCCTATTTTATCTGATAAATGTTTTTTATGCCATGGACCAGATAAGGCAAAACAAAAGGCTGATTTGCGTCTTGACCTGGAGGAATCTGCTTATAAAAAGCTTACTAAATCACCAGGGGAAAGGGCAATTTCTCCAGGAAATTTAAAACAAAGCGAAATTTTTCATCGCATTATTTCCAATGATCCTGAATACCAAATGCCACAGCCAAAGTCAAACTTGAAACTTTCAGCTTATGAAAAGGCGGTATTGATAAAATGGATAGAAAATGGAGCGGAATATAAACCTCACTGGGCTTTTTTAAAACCTACAAAAAAAGATCCTCCTCAAGTTCTGTTAGACCAATGGGTTAGAAACCCAATTGACAATTTTGTAGGAAAAAAACTCGAATCGAATAACCTTACTCATTCTCCGGAAGCAGATAAAGAACTGCTTTTAAGGAGGCTGACCTTAGATCTTACCGGACTGCCTCCTACGCTTGATGAAATTCAAGAATATGTAAAGGATGAATCTGCAAATGCCTATGAAAAGCAAGTTGACAGATTATTACAATCACCTCATTATGGCGAAAAAATGGCTATGGATTGGATGGATCTTGCTCGTTTTGCCGATACTCATGGATATACTGTTGACAGGTACAGAGATATGAGCCCCTGGCGAGACTGGGTAATAAAAGCATTTAATATAAATATGCCATATGACGAATTTATACTATGGCAAATGGCTGGAGATCTTCTGCCCAACCCTTCTGCAGAGCAGATTTTAGCTTCAGCATTTAATCGCCTGCATCCTCAAAATATGGAGGGGGGCATTATTCCCGAGGAATTTCGGGTTGAGTATGTGCTGGACCGTGTAAATACTGCAGGGCAGGCATTCATGGGATTAACGGTGGGATGTGCCAAATGTCATGATCATAAATTTGATCCCATATCTCAAAAAAATTATTATGAGATGTCTAGCTTTTTCAATAACGTAAACGAGGCAGGACAGATTTCTTTTGACAATGCAATGCCGGTGCCTACCATGTTTATTACCACGGAAAAGCAAGAAGAAATATTAAAGCTATTGAATACAGATATTGTTGCATTGGAAAATGAGGTTGAAACAATCGTGTCCAGCGAAAATGATAATTTGAATAATTGGCTTGCAAAAGAAAAGTACAGGAATATTGGCAAAAGAAAATATCCCGAAAGTATTATCGCTCATTTTGAATTGGAGGATTCAAAACTAAGCAACAGGATAAACCCTACTCAAAAAGGAGAGATGAAACGTTACAGTTCCAATTCTGAAAAGCCGGAATTTCAAGATGGGAAAGCTGGGAATGGACTTATACTTGACGGTGATGCGTGGTTTGATGCAGGAGGTATTGGTAGTTTCAGAAAAAGCAACCCTTTTAGTATTGGGCTAAATGTAAAATTACCCGAAACCCTGAAAAATGGCGTGATCTTTCATAAAGGAGAAGGAGCAGCTCTATATTGTTTTAAGGGATTTCATCTTGCTCTTAACAACAATAGACTTCAAATTTTAATGGCGCATACCTCACCGGATAATGCCATAATAATAAATACAATTCAGGAAGTACCAAGAGATGTTTGGCTGAATCTCATATTAACATACGATGGATCAGCAAAGGCATCAAGGTTTAAGATTTACCAGGATGGGCAAGAGCTTGCAACGGAAATTGAAATTGACAATTTATATAAAGATATTAATTTCAAAAGGAAGAGAGAACCTGGAATCCAGGTGGGTGCCAGGTGGCGCGGAAAAGGAATTGGCGGAGCGATGGTAGATGACTTGATGATCTTCGACAGCGAGCTAACGCCTCTTGAAATAATGCAGATAGCAGATTGGAATAGCTTCGAGGGAATAGCTTCAAAAAGTAAAAATGCACTGAGTGAATCTGAAAAGGAACTTCTAAAACTATATTTTTTAGCAAACATCTCCGTTCCATACCGCAATACTTTAAACGAACTTGAAAATGCCAGAAAAACCCATGCTGATAGTGTTGAGAATATTCAGGAAGTAATGATAATGAAAGAGATGGATGTGCCAAGAATAGCCTATGTTTTGAATAGGGGTGAATATGATTCTTATGGGGAAGAGGTATTTCCAAACACTCCGGAAAGTATTTTGCCCATGCCTGAAAATTTGCCTAAAAACAGGATAGGATTTGCAAAATGGCTTGTGCATCCAGATCATCCTTTAACTTCCAGAGTTACCGTAAACAGGTATTGGCAAACATATTTCGGAAGAGGAATTGTGAGAACGACCGAAGATTTTGGAAATCAGGGAGAACTTCCAAGTCATCCGGATTTACTCGACTGGCTTGCCGTCGAATTTATGGACTCTGGATGGGATGTGAAAGCTTTACAAAAATTGATTGTGATGTCTGCTACCTATAGACAGAGCTCTAAGACCAGCAAAGAACTTCTTGAATTAGATAAAGAAAATGTATTATTAGCCTGGGGACCTTCCACAAGATTAACAGCTGAAATGATTAGAGACAATGCCTTAATGGCCAGTGGACTTCTAAACAAAAAAATTGGTGGGAAAAGTGTAAAACCATATCAACCAAAAGGACTTTGGAAAGTAAACAGCACTAAATATGAGCCTGATTCGGGAGACAAACTTTACAGAAGATCCATGTACACCATTTGGAAAAGATCTGTCCCGCATCCTTCGTTAGCCACATTTGATGCTCCGGAAAGAAGTGAGTGTACTGTTAGAAGGCAAAAGACAAACACGCCACTTCAAGCCCTGGCATTGCTCAACGATCCTACTTATGTAGAAGCATCCAAGGTAATAGGAGAAAACATCGCACGGTACGATACTATTGAAAAGGGCATTTCCGAGAGCTTTCTCAGACTGACCGGTAGGACGCCAAGTAATAAAGAATTGAAAATACTCCTTGAGTTACAGGAGAAGCAATATGTTGATTTTAAACAAAAGAAAGATAAATCGAAAGGTTGGTTAAATGCCGGTGAGTATAAAACAGATAGCTCACTTGATGCCAATCTTATTGCTGCAAATGCCGTTGTAGCAAGCGTGATTATGAATGCCGATGCTTCAATAACTAAAAAATAAAATATGTCTCATCATCAAGATTTGTGGAGCTCTGATAATAAAGACCTTCAAAATATTGAAAAACAGTTTGACCGAAGGACGTTTCTGACGAAGACATCTTTGGGCCTTGGAGCAATTGCGCTTGGTTCGCTGCTTGGGTCAGAAAAGCTCTTTGCCGCTAATGGGAAGGTAAATCCTGTTTCCGGGGCAAATGGAATTCCAGGATTACCTCATTTTATTCCCAAGGCCAAAAGGATTGTTTATTTATTTCAAAGCGGTGGACCATCTCAACTGGAGACCTTCGACTACAAACCAAAGTTGTACGATTTGCATGGACAGGAGTTGCCTTCTTCTGTAAGGCAAGGCCAAAGACTCACGGGTATGAGTGCCGATCAAACAGCTTTTCCTATGACCTCATCTATTTATAAATTTAATCAGTATGGAGAAAGTAGGGCTTGGGTGAGTGAACTGATGCCATATACTTCTGAAATAGTAGATGATTTGTGTTTTATAAAATCAATGCACACCGAACAGATCAACCACGACCCTGCCATTACATTTTTTCAAACCGGTCATCAGTTGCCGGGAAGACCATCGATTGGCTCCTGGTTGAACTATGGCTTAGGCTCTTCAAATCAAAATCTGCCTGCTTTTATCGTATTGGTATCAAAAAATGCTGAAGGTCAACCACTTTATTCCAGACTATGGGGAAATGGTTTTCTTCCAGCAAAACATCAAGGGGTGCAATTCCGGTCAGGCAAGGACCCTGTGTTATATTTAAATAATCCGGAGAATTATGATGGCCATGACAGAAGACAGATGCTGGATTATTTGAAAAAGTTAAATAATGTCCAGTTTGATGAATATGGCGATCCGGAAATTAATGCCAGAATTGCCCAGTATGAAATGGCATATAAAATGCAAACTTCAGTGCCTGAAGCAACCGACATGTCAGACGAACCGGATTATATTTATGATATGTACGGCGAAGATAGCAGGAATCCGGGTACCTACGCAGCTAACTGTTTACTTGCCAGAAAATTGCTGGAAAAAGATGTGAAATTTATTCAGCTTTACCACCAGGGATGGGATCAGCATAATAATCTTCCGAAAGGCATAGAGAGCCAATGCAAAAAAACCGACCAGGCTACTGCGGCTCTAGTTAAAGACCTGAAACAAAGAGGTCTGCTTGAAGATACATTGGTAATTTGGGGAGGTGAGTTCGGACGTACTGTATATTCTCAGGGGAAATTAACCGAGAGCAACTATGGTCGCGACCATCACCCAAGATGCTTTACCATGTGGATGGCAGGTGCTGGTGTAAAGCCCGGTTTCACCTATGGGGAAACAGATG
>CAZDRA010000143.1:0-10521 GCA_964507705.1 uncultured Roseivirgaceae bacterium
CAATTTTATTTTTTTTAATCTCATTTGAAAATTTGTCCGCATCATTTGCCTGAAAGATCATGACGTTTTTATTTGCAGAAAAATTGGACTTTATATTCGCGTAAGTCATTTGTTCTAAATACGATTCAGCTTTTTCCAGATTAAAAGCAAGAACGCTTTTGGTTCTATCTCCAACCTTCAAATTATAAAATCCCGGGTTTAAGGTATTTCGAGGCATTTCTAAAACTAATTTGCCGGCACTTATTCTCTGGTTGGGGATCAATTCTGTTTCATCGTTGGAAAGTTTGTAAATATCCCTTTTATCCAGGCTATCAAGCTTTAGCTCAATAGTAAGTTCATTGATGCTATTGTACGGGCTATTGAATGACTTTTTGCTATTGGCAGCCAAACGATACATAACAGGGACAAAAAGTGCGTGTCGATGAAAATTGGTAAATCGATCTTCAAGCGGTGAGGATAGAATAAATACGGTTCCGGTATGCTTAAATTCAGAAAAGAAATTTAAGTTGTTTCTGAATTTCAATAAATTGGATTGCTGTCCGCTCCAGGTCAACATGGGCAATGCATTGGGCATATCAATTTGTTCATTAATATTTTCAAATATATTTTCATAAAAAGGATCGGAGAGATCAGGCATGGAAATATTTACCCTTGAAGTGTCGTTTGTAGTCAGGTTTACGGATGCCAAAAGGTTTTTATAAGAACTAATTACCGGATTGGTTCCTGGAATAATGAAAATTGAGCCACCGGTTTCAATAAAATTGTTGAGCTCTAGGGTAAGAGAGTTGTCAATCTCTTGGATCCCATTTACGATAACCAGGTCAAACTGACGAATGAGGCTGTAATCTGTATTTGTTGCTATTTGAGATATGTATTTAAAAAGATGCTTGTTGCCATAAACCTGCTGTATTGGTGATACGGCGTCCTCTTTTTTAATTTCTAAAATATTGATTTTATTTTCCAGCCTCAACACAAAGTAAAAATCATTGTCAAACGTAACAGGAAAGTCTTCAAAACTAATTCTGCATTTATTTACATTTTCGAGATTATACAGTATTTCAAAAGAGATATCTTTATTTTTTCCCGCAGGAATATCTATGATAGAACTTGCATACTGGATTTCATTGATAAATAGTTTTACTTGTAAATCGGAGACATCCTCAAACCCGGAATTTTTGAGAATTACATTTAATTGATTTTTCTCAGAGGAAAGTAAAAATGGATTTGACAGATACATGCTATCTATGAATATATTTTTGGTGGCGTCAAAAAATATAGGCGATACAAAAACCTGGTCGAGCGAATCGGTTATTATTTGATTTATTTTCCCCACTGTTGACTTCTGGAAATCTGAGATAATATATATGTCTTTGCCATTGGCAGATTGACGCAAGGTATGGCTGTTGAGTCGATTGTATGCTTCTGGCAATGTCCTGGATATATTGTTAAGTTTCATCTCTGTAAGCTTCTCTTTGATTTCATCCTTGCTTTTTAGCGTGTTGGAAAATGGAGCAAAATCATTGGTGAGAAATTTATAGCTCGTGTTTGTAGGGTATAAATCAAGTATTTTACTCACGTAGTCCATGCCGAGGAGCAAGCTCGTAGTTGTTCCTGCAACCCTGTTGGACATGCTCGATGAGTTATCTAAATATATATATACATTTTCTGCCTGAGGGTTTTTATCTGCGCTGGGGAAATAAGGCTGAGCAAATGCCAATACCAGGAATGTCAAAAACAATAGCCTGGAAAAAAGAATAAGATAGTGCTTGATCTTCAGTTTCTGGCTTGTAGCGTTTTTGATATTGGTCAGAAACCTGGTACTTGAAAAGTAGATTTTTTTTGATTTTCTGAAATTAAAAAGATGAATAATAATGGGAATGGCAAGTGAGATCAGGCCAAATAAAAAATCAGGATATAGGAATTTCATCGGGCGTAAAAGTAGTAAAGAATCAGTAAAGAATTAATACCCTGATATTTTTTTCGGACAGAAAAAGCATTGTTTTTCCATGGGCGATATAATTTCAAATTTTTGTACTTAACCCTTGCCATTATTGGGGTTACTAATGGAGTTACAACTTTGAGGTTTTTGCTAGCAGTTTTTCAATTTTACTTCTTATTTCTGAAGCTCTCAAAGTATTTTTCTCAATTAATGTATTATTTTTATCTATAAGCGCATATTGAGGAATGGCCTGAATGCTAAAATAAGTTTTCATCTGTGTACTCAAACTGCCTTCTGCAAAAAGGCTTATACCTTTTACATTGTGTTTATTTATAATTGAAACCCACTTATCTCTTTCACTATCAAGGCAAATATTAACAAACTCAATACGTGGGTCATCTGCATATTCATGGATTAGATCATTCCAACTAGGAAATCTTTTGATACAAGGTCTACACCATGTCGCCCAGAAATTGATATACAAAATCTGATCTTCAAATTCGCGAAATGAGATAATGCTATCAAGTTCGTTTTTTAGTTTAATATCCTTAATTACATCTCCCTTATTGACAAGGATCAAGTCATTATAATCAGTTAATTGAAGAGTTGTTGCCAAGGAATCTATTTCCGACTTATTTGAGTAATTGGAGACAACAGCAGAGAAAAATCGCTTATGAAATATCTCTTTGGAAAGCCCGGACAATTGATTTTTTGATTGATCAATTATAAAAGTATTGTATTTTTTTATACCAGATGAACGAGGTAAATTTCTGATTTGATCCATTGGCAAATCTTTTTTAAAATACCAATCGAGAAACAAAAAGTAAACAGAAGAAAAAATTGCTTTATGATTATCAATTTCAATACTATCAAGGAAATTAAAGTAATTATCTGGCAAAGTATCTTCAAAGGTTTTCACCTTTATATTTCTTCCAGGTCTTGTTAACTTAAATCCAGCCCCTGAATAAACTATTTCTGCAATTTCATAGCTAAAAAACCATTCTGGCAAGAAGTTAGATGAATTGTATTTCTGAAGAAAAGATAGCTCCCGGTCAGTCATGGAATCAATTGCAACTTTTATTGAATTGTATGTTGAGTTAGATGTGATAGTTTTTTGAAATGAGGGTATAAGCTCCTTGTATCCCAAAGCTTTCTTTTTTTCGAAAAAGTATTCATTAACTGACTTACAGTGTCCAAAGTAGCTAATATTTTCATCAGCTTGATTTGAGTTTAACTCAATATGCGTAGTGTCATTTGGAAAAAGCATGATATTATATACATTATTTTCAATATTAAGATTGGCCTTAGCGGGTCTGTCTATATCAATCATTAAGTAATAATTCCCTTTGTCTTGAACATGTAATAAATTTGACCTCGACTGTCCTCGGGGAATAATTGTAATAGCATCTGCGTGTACCTGGATAGTATCCTGCAAAGGATGACTCACCTTCAAATGAATTATGCTCTTTGAAAATGGTGCGTATTTAAATTTACTTAATTCCTTATCAGGAGTACAGCTTATTAGGAGAGCTAGTAATAAATAAAAAATATTCTTCACGTATTTCTATTTTAGTTTTTCATGGGATTTGCCATCGCAACATTAAGATAAAATATCAATCAACCCTACCTTTATCCCAGTGTAGTTAAATGGAGTTATTCTTTTTTTCATATTGGTAAAACTGTTTGAGCCAGATTCATTACAACATTTGGATTGGTTGACAATAAATATCGGAATCAGCATGTTCAGAATGAGTTAACTTTAGACAATCTATTTATTGACGCATAAGTGGCCAAATAGTGAGGTAAAGAATAGGTTTTGGCCGGATATAACATTTGAAAAAAATACAGACTATTCTCAAAAACACATAATAACACCAATCCGAAGTCCCAGTGGGGTCTTCCTTTTGGAGACCCTACTGGGACGTTTGTTGAGATTTACGCAGATTAAAAAAAGCCTGTAGCTACCCTACCTTTATCCCAGTATAATTAAATGGAGTAATGGCTTTCAATTCTTTTTTTATATCATCATGCAAATTGAGACCATCGATAAAAACCCAAAGACTGTCTTTGGTGATTTGCTGGTTTATTCTTGTTAGTTCTTTTAGTGCTTCATAGGGTTTTGGGTATCCTTCTCTTCTCAAAATTGTTTGGATAGCTTCTGCAACCACAGCCCAGTTGTTTTCCAGATCTTGATTGATGGGTGCTTCATTCAATTCGAGTTTATTTATTCCCTTGATCAGTGAACGAATGGCGATGATATTGTGACCAATGGGAACGCCCACATTTCTCAATACTGTAGAGTCAGTTAAATCTCGCTGAAGCCTGGATATTGGAAGCTTTAGTGCCAAATGATTATAGATAGCATTAGCCATGCCCAGATTACCTTCGGCATTTTCAAAATCAATTGGATTTACTTTGTGTGGCATAGCCGATGAGCCAACCTCTCCTTCTTTTATCTTTTGCTTGAAATAATTCATGGATACATATTGCCATATATCTCTGCTGAAATCAATCAAAATATTATTGACACGAATCAATCCATGGAAAAGTGCTGCCAGATTATCATAGTGCTCGATCTGAGTTGTTGGATAACTCCTTGAAAGCCCCAGTTTTTCGGCTACGAATTTATCAGCAAAAGCATTCCAGTTGATTTCGGGATAGGCCACAACATGTGCATTCATGTTTCCTGTTGCTCCTCCGAATTTTCCAGAAAATGGGACTGCATAGATTTGTTCCAATTGCCGCTCGGCACGTTCTATAAATACGGCAATTTCTTTTCCCAGCAATGTTGGAGATGCCGGTTGTCCATGGGTTTTGGCAAGCATTGGAATATCTGCCCACTGTGAAGACCTGGTTTTTAACAAATCCAATACTTCTTCAAAGAGCACCTTAACTTCCATCATGGCGTCTTTGATAGAAAGTGGCGTGGCAGTATTATTAATATCCTGAGAGGTGAGCCCAAAATGGATAAACTCTTTATGCTTTTCCAATCCTAATTTATCAAACTCCTCTTTGATAAAATATTCTACTGCCTTGACATCGTGATTGGTGACAGATTCAATTTCTTTTACTTTTAATGCATCATTTTCTGAAAATGAAGCATAGATATTTCTCAAATCCTGAAAGGTCTCAGGTTTTACATCTTCAAGTTGGGGAAGAGGGATTTCGCACAGCGCAATAAAATATTCAATTTCTACCTGTATGCGATATTTTATCAATCCATATTCCGAAAAATACTTAGCAATATGATCTACTTGTTTTCTGTACCGTCCGTCAATCGGAGATATGGCTGTGAGTTTATTTAAATCCATAATATCTTAATAAGAAAAATAATTCGTAAAGTTATGAATTAGGAAATGTTATCATTGAAAATGAGTGGATTTTATCTTAATACTAAAATCCTTTACTCGAGTTTTTGGGTTGAACTATTTTTTAACAATTTAGACTTATTAATTATTCCCCGGATTATTCGGGTTAAGTCAGTGCTTCCTTTAAATAACTCATCATTTCACAATTGACGTCCCATTGATTGGCAACTGGCTGTTGGGTAAATGGTAAATGTTGTAGATAAGGGATAGGACTAAATTCAGGACAGATATAAAATGTTTGTTGACCACTATCTTTAGCCAAATCAATAATTTTTTGCCACCATCCAACAAAACGACTGACAGTTGATTTCCATTCCGGTGCGAAAGGATGATTTACCTGAGCGGCTTGGTCAAATCCAACTCGAGCATGGATATATTTGCATCGGGGAATTATTTCGTCCATGGTATTTTCCTGATCTTCCAATAAACTTTCTGAAACAAGACATAAATGTGAGAAATCTGCTGTGAAGTTTAAGTCTGGATATTTTTGAATATATGGTAGTATGCTTTTCGCATGAAATGCAAATCGTCCCCGATGTGTTTCATGGAATATATCAATTCCCGTTTTTTCCGAGATCGTCATGCAGTCTTCAATTGTTACACAATTCTCATCGAATGAAAAATAATCCTTTCCTGTGTGTGAGTTAATAAATATAGGATCCAACTCCGCAATTCGCATTAGTTTTGCCTTCAACCTGGAGCGATACTGCTCAGAAGTTTCTACTGCCGGAGGAAGATACTGCTGTGCAATGAAAATTGTGGAATTTGCCTTGAGAGCTGTTTGTACCGATGCAATAAAATCGTTATCCATTGGTATATTTACCTCGATGCCATCAAAACCGTCAGAGATAGCTTTCTTGATAAAGGTATCTATCGGTAAATTATTGCTACCCCAATATGGGCAAATATATTTTATTTCCATTTTGATTTTGTTTAATGAAATTTTACAATCGCAACAAATATTCAATTTATTCTTATATAAATGGATTTGATACAGAAATAATCCTACCGAAAGTTAAAGTTTGTCCATAAACTCTTCCGAATTAAATGAGACCATTTTTCGTCAATGGTTTACCTTTTTAGTCGTTGCCCAAGTGGGTTTGTATGATAGCTATTTTCTTCATTTCAAATGGCTTCGACATCAGAATTATTTTGCAAGAAAATACAGCATCATGATCTGTGGTTAATGAGACTGAGGTAAATATGAAATAGATAAAGAGAGTTGTGGATTGATAAATCAAGTCAATCTATCCATTGTTTTTACTTTCATAAATCACTATATTTCAAGCTATGGCAATCTAATCCAACCAGTTAACCTCCGTCATGCTTATTCAGTGAGTTCGTTGGAGGGTCTGTCTGTGCAAAAGAGGATTTGCAAATTTCGCCATGCTATATTCCTTATTTGTTTCTGATAAGGAAACTGTTCTACAGTTGTTTAAAAATTAATATAAAAGCAAAAGTCGTTATGAACATTAACCTAATTCAAATACTTTATAGTGAAGTCCGAAGCAAAGCCTTTATTTTTGATTTGTTTAGCCTTGAACAGTTTCATGCCATTTCCAGCAGATCCAATAAAACAATCTCTTCGAACTACATCTTGTTTTTACTGGAAAGCAAAAAACATATACTTCTTTTCCTGGTGTGTTTCTTTTTTTTGAGTATTGCTCATGGTCAAAAATCGAGGCTATTTAAATCAGATGAAATTTTGGAGCTGACTTTGCGAGCCGACTTGAAGGAGGTATTCAAGGATCGTGGGGATGACCCCCAATATCACAAGGCTACTTTACATTATCAGGAAGATCAAATTGTCTTTGATATTCCATTAAGAATTAAAGCCCGGGGCAATTTTCGAAAGAGTTTGGCGGGCTGTAAATACCCACCACTCTTTCTTAATTTCAAAAAATCAGCCACACCAAAGAACTCTGTTTTTCGAGGACAGGACAAAACAAAATTGGTAACTCCATGCAGGGGAGATGAATATGTCGTCCATGAATATTTGGTTTACAAATTATATAATCTCATTTCACCAAAGAGTTTTAGGGCCAGGTTGGTGAGGATGACTTATCAGGACACCGTGAAAAATAAAAGCTCTGATCCCTATTTCGGGATACTGCTTGAAGAAGAAAAACAAATGGCAAAGCGGCACAAGTCAAAATCTGTAGCGATAGAAAGGTTAAATCCTGAAAACACGCATAAGGAGACCTTTTTAAAAATGGCAGTTTTTCAATACTTGATAGGAAATACAGACTGGTCAGTACAATATCAACAAAATATAAAACTGCTCGCTGTTGACCCCACAAGCATACCCATTACCGTTCCTTACGATTTTGATCATGCCGGAATTGTGCGGGCGCCTTATGCAAACCCTGCTCCTGAACTTCAATTGAGCTCTACCTTACAAAGAAGATACAGGGGTTATTGTATGCCGGATATGAAAGATTTTACTGGAGTTTTTGAAACATTCAATCAACAGAAAGATGAAATATATGCGATCTATAATGACAACCCATTATTAAGTAGGGGATACAAAAAGCAGACACTTAAATTCCTCGACCATTTCTATGAAACCATTAATGATCCGAAAAAAGCGAAGGAGGCATTCACTTACCCTTGTGATAAATACGGAACAGGGAATGTCATTATCAAGGGATTAAATCAAAACTGAGTGGCATTCTCCATCTTGGTTCGTGCTTCATGAGTTTGTGCAAAATTAGATTGGATAAAAATGGTTAGTGGTGACCCGAACTATGGCTTGAAGTGAATTTTGCAATATATTGGATATAATGTAAAGTACACTTGTATTTTTATTCGATATGCTTATCCGGTGAAAACAATTCAAAGAGATAAAAATGCACCATTATTATAGTGAAGTCATTTGTGATTCATGGGGCACACCAGACAGGGAAAGCAACTTCGGTTTTGTGATAGGATTTCAACCTACTATTTAATAAATTCATTGTCACTAATCATTTAAATACAAAAATTATGGCAAAAGTAGTAGTAATAGCAGAGGTTGAAGACCTCGTAAAATGGGAAGAAGGGTTTCGAACTCATGGTGACCTGTTTAGAAGACAAACCATCACAAAACCAATTAGTATTGCAACGGGTGATGGAAATGAGGTAGCACTAATCTTTGAACCAAAGGACCTGGATACTTTTATGAGCGTTCTCGATTCGGAAGGACCGGAAGCAATGGCTAGTGACGGTGTGAAAAGAGAAACTGTTAAAATTTTCATTATGGATAGAGAATTCAAACTTTAGCATAGTAATCTTTCAATAGATAATAATTGGAGTTACCTACTTATAGCATCAAGCATATCTATTGAACTATTAATTATCGCCTAAGTTTGACAAATCCTGACAGGTATAAATTTGCAATACAGTTGTAAGTTTGTACCTTTTTTATTGATAGAAAGGATACTTCCTCACTTTGACTTATGCCTCTCTGTATGCAAGTTTCCATTAATCAATATAGGGTGAATAATCAAGTCTATCTAATCAATTGCATTTACTTCACTAAATCACTATATTTCAAAATGCCACAACAAGCCCGCCATTTAGCTGCCATAATGTTCACCGACATTGTCGGATATACCGCCTTGATGGGTAAAGATTCCAATAAAGCCATGGAGCTGGTGAGGCAAAGCGTGCAAATCCAAAAACCTCTGGTAGAAAAACACAATGGAAAATGGCTGAAAGAAATGGGCGATGGCGCGATGGTACAGTTTGGCTCTGCACTGGATGCGGTGAATTGTGCCCTGGAAATCCAGCGAACTTCACGAGCAGATTTTGATGCGGATTTCAGAATAGGCATACACCTGGGTGATATTACCATTGAAAACAACGATGTCTATGGAGATGGGGTAAATGTGGCTGCCCGTCTGGAATCCATTGCCGATCCGGGAGGAATTTATATCTCAGAATCCATAGAGAAAGCCATCAGAGGGCAAGGCAACATCCAGGCAAAATATATTGGAGAAAGCCAGCTTAAGAACGTGGACTATGGAGTAAGGACCTATGCGATTCAAGGGGTTGGACTTCCTGTACCGGACTTGAAAAAGGAAAAGGAATTATCAGGACGTCTCTTTGCGGAAATAAAAAGGCGAGGTATAATCCGTGCCGGAGTTATGTATATCTTGATCTCATTACTTATAATATTGCTTCAGCCATTCGCTTCCACATGGATCACTTTTCCCAATTCATTCAGATCTGTATTCTTCACAATTCTTGGAGTTGGGTTTGCAATAGCCATGTATCTGGCCTGGAGATTTGAGAAAAGTCCTGAAGGATTTGTGCGATCAAACTCTGAGCGGTCATGGCAGAATCCACTAAAGGTAAGTCAACGCAAACCGCTTACAGGAAATATTGTGATGGGTGGATTGTTGATCGTCATACTTTATTTATTTGCTTACCCTGAAAATAAGTCAATATCACATAAAGCAGAATCTCCTGCCGAAGAATTGGTAATTGATCCATCCATTGCAGTCCTCCCTTTTGTCGATATGAGCCGGGACAAAGATCAGGAGTATTTCAGTAATGGTATGATGGAGGAGATATTAAACCATCTGTACAAGATTGGTGATTTGAAAGTTACTTCGAGGACATCGAGTATGCGATAAAAAAATTCCACAAAATCGATCAGAGAAATAGGGAAGGAGTTGGGTGTAGCACATATTCTTGAAGGCAGTGTACGAAAGGATGAAAACAATGTACGAATCACGGTTCAATTAATAGATGTCAATACGGATGTACATTTGTGGGCAGAAAATTATGACAGGGAACTCAAGAATGTTTTTGCTATTCAAAGCCAGGTAGCCCAACAAATTGCTAAATTTTTAAAGGCGGAGATCAGTCCGAAAGTGAAGGAAATTTTAGTGGCTCCTCCAACAAATAATACAGAGGCATACAACCTATTTTAAAGGCAAGAAGCTTACCTTTTTCAAGTGAAGAAGCCTTTGAAATGCTTCATGAAGCCATTAAACTTGATCCTAATTTTAGCAATGCATATGTAGGTGTTGGATTGAGATTACAAGCCGGAGCAACTATTTTTGCAACTGGGGAAGGGATGGATCCAAATAGAGCTTGGATGATATCAAAACCATATTTACAAAAAGCACTGGAAGTGGATCCTAATAATGGTGCCGCACATGAAAGAATGGCGTGGTCACTATTGTGGTTTGAATGGGATTTTGAGGGAGCAGAAAAAGAGTTTTT
>CAZDRA010000144.1:0-10477 GCA_964507705.1 uncultured Roseivirgaceae bacterium
GGAATATGATCGGATACCTTCCATGGTCCTTTTGGGCTTTCAGACATAAACCAGACAGCTTCATCAACAGCATAGTAATTTGAGTTTATGTCTTTAATTATACTTCCACTGGTATTTACGGCATATGATAAGTCCGTTCCTTCTATGGAAACAAATTGGGGTTCTCCATCATATTCAACATTCATAATTGCTTTTTCTCTGTCGATAATGGCAGTTTGAGGAATGGCATTGTCCAAAGCCGCACTGATGGATTCCGGAGTACCCGGAACGCTCAATCTAATGTGTGCGGCAGGTGAGGAGGGAGGTATCTTGCTGAAAACCTCAGGCAATTTTTCCGGTGCAACAAACAACCAGGATCCACGCTCCAAGTGCTTGGTTTTGTACCACCTTCCGGAAATCAATATATAATAGTAGTCGGAATAAGAATCGAATAAAATTTCATCATCGGAATTGGAAATCGTAAATAGGTTTTCGTGCAATACTTTTATTTCCGGTTCTCCTTTTGTTTGGATTAATTCTGCAGGTTCCTGGGTAACAATGAGTTTTGGAGATGCACCCGAATTCTCAACTTCCTTGGTCTCTGAAGATAGTTTGCCGGCATTTGCCACCAGTTGACTAATATAACCCGGAGGTGTCTCAATAGCTTTCCATCCAACCGTAGGATCATTCGATACGTACCACACATTTCCACCAGTAAAATAATACTGCTGATCACTGTTGCTTTTTATAATAAACTGAGGTGAGTTGACCACATATTGATACAACTCCGATCCATTGATATTTGCCAAAATGGGCTCTCCATCAATAAAAAGTAAAACTGCAGGGACTTTAGAATAATAAATTTTCGGAGGATTATTTTTCAGATCTTCGCTGTATTCATTATTTATACTGATGGTTTGAATACCTTCATAAAATCGTTGCAGATCGCTATTGAAGTGCCACTCTTTTGAGGCTTCTGCGATGAGCTTTTGCAATCCTTCAATATTATCAGCTTTGGCATTAGGAAAATTTGCGTTAACTACCTGAATATCTGTGAAATAAACCTCGTTACTTCCAGCATTAGTTAAAACTTTACATTTGAACCATATCGCACCAAATATTGGCAAATGTTCGCCATCAAATAAGCTAAAAGCAGCTCTGGCATCCAGTACGTCTTCTTCATATCTTTCCGGTTCCGGATGGTAAAATGTGAGTGTAAATCCATCCAATTCTATTTGTTTTGGCCAGTACGACTTATTGTCTTGTGCTTGGATATTTGATGCGAAAAATAGAAAGCTAAATAGTGTAATATACTTTATCATAGGTTTGATTATTTCAAAATTCAAACTTATAACATTTATATGAACAATTGTATTATTTAAATTATACTTAATTATTCATACAATTCTGAAATAGAATTTATCCATTATAAAAAAAATCATGGCAAAAAGGAGAGGTTTTTTGAAATCAGCCGGAATGATTTCTGCAGGTCTTGCAATTAGCGGATCAACAGTCATTCTTAACGAATTAATATGAGCGGATATGCTGCAATTAACATTTTTTCAAAATGCATAAACCTGCTTGCAGAAGGCAGGTTGCCAATGACGTAAAAAAATACCAGTTAATTCCCAGATTTATTCTGGGATCTGCCTGCCATAAGAAATGATTTTCCAAATTGCCGACAGACCCCGGAACAGGTCCGGGGACTATCACGGTATTTTTTTACGTCATTGGTAGCACACCTCCAAAGTTAAAATAGACAGACAGACTGCCAAGCTACACCTGTCTGCCGACAAAGGCAGGCTCGCAGTGACGTGTGCGCTTAACTAATTGACATTGGTCCGGACAGGTAGATAACGCAGATAAGCACAGAAAAAAATCAGCGAAATTCTGTCCCGAACTTGCTTCAGGACGGGAGATATTTTCGTTCCACCGGCAAGCATTTGGCGACCGTGAGCACAAGATCACTCCTAACGTCGAGATGACTATTAATGCATCATTTGTAATTTAATTCCATACCCATAAGATCGTACCCAACATACATTGATCCATAGCCAAAATCATAACTCATTATGCCTTTTAAATTGGGTTCAAATTGAGTACCGGAAAATAGGCTGTAAATACCCTGGTTGAAGTCTTCCATATTGAAAGAAAAGATCACATATAATGTTTCTGCGGTTTTGGCCTCGATAGTTGCCAGGTTGGCCGGTACTTGCTCCAATGGCAGTTCCGAAACGCTCTTGGGTTTTATGTAAATTGTAAATGGTTGCCTGCCATCTGTGATAAACACACTCGATCTGAAAACGGGAATGTTGATGGGAAATTCATTATTATTTTTAAATGTAAACGGTATGGCAATTTCAAATCCCGTTGTTTGCGGTCCGGGTATTTCATTGGGTAAAACAGTAGTTTTTAATTGATTATAACCATCCTTGAAAATACCCCAGTTGGTGGATGCACTGGTATCGACATAGAGATTAAGAAAATTATCTACAAAATATTCAGTGGCTGGAATATTTACTTCGCTGTAAAGTAATGACTTTGTGTCTTCCCATTTACTCTCAATGCTGGGTATTACCGGTTTCAATAAATTAATTACCTGTGATTCCATTTTAATTTCAACAGTCTTATCCCATTCCAATAATGTAGGAGTAGGGATAGTTACCGTTGAATTGACTACAGCGTTAATAAAAGGATCTTTAATTCCATCCAGCTCACCGTTGATCAGCAGGTCTCCAAAAGGAATTAGAGCCTCTTTGATTGCATTGGGATTTATCAAATCTATTCCGTCGCCAAGCAACGTAATTTCTATAGGATCGGATGATGCTGAAATTGTCGGCAGGGCAGGGATTTTTATATGGGTAGCATGCTCCATTTCGAAATTGTATTTGCCAATTTTCCTTTCAATTAAATTATTGATCAATGGCCTAAATTCTGAGGTTTCAATATCAAAATCTTCTGTGACTGTCAATTGATAATTGGGCAGCATGCCGGTAAAATCAGTGAGATCGAGCTCAATGGAAGAGCGAAAGGTTATTTCATTGTTTTTGCCCATAAGGCTTTTCAACAAGTCGGAGCTTAAATTAAACTCATATATCAATTCTTTAGATGAATTGGCAGGGATTGTTACAGCAATATGCTCTTCAGCGAGGCCGAGATTTTCGCCATCAATAAATATGCCCATGGTATGATCGGGAACAGGCAGGTCCTTTTTATAAGGATTTCTTATTGCATAAGTAAGATTGATGTTCAGCGCAAATTCCGTTAATGACGACTGGGTAAATGAGATATTAAAATCCCGCTGCCTGGCGCTGGGCAACATATCGTCCAATACCAGCAAATTCGTTCTGCAAGCGGAGATCATTAATAATCCAGTAAACAATAAAAGCGTGGTGGTTTTTAAATTCGTTTTCATGGTTTTGTTTATTAGAGATGGCTGTTATGAAATAAATGAACATTTAAGTTATAAAAATATCATGTGATATTTCGTATGCCATGGGGAAATGTAATTATATAATTGATAATAATTCTCTTGAAGTAAGCTGAGATCAAGTGTTCTTAAGATAGAAATTTATTATAATAGACTTGTTATCAAAATATTAACATGAATATGTACTGGATGAGGGTGAGAGTTAGTGATAGAGATATGATATGGTGGAGGAAGTGGCCTTAGTTTCTATTTAACATAATATATATTATATAACAATAGTAGGGATTTGCCGCAATACGATCCAGATATATAATCTGTGTGTTGGCCTGTGTCAAGGCAAATCCCAGTACATTATGACAATCGTAAAATCTATGGAGTTGAGATCAGTGATTTATCATTTCTTAGTGAACACATTCTCATTGTGCCAATTCAAAAACTCCTTTGTCGGATAGAATTTTTGAGGAAGCCTCATCTTCTTATCCTTGTAAGGAATAAAGAACTGCAATACTTCTTCGTTTTTATTGGATAAAAGAGAATCAGAAAGTTTGATGACATATTCAGGTGTAATTGTAATCAACCCAGCGTCAAAAGCTTTGTCATGAAGTGAATTCAGACATAATCCGTTAGCCGGATTGACTCTGTTTATTTCATCCTTGGACCATGGAATAATATGACTTGCAACAAGCAGATCAGAAATAGACATACCAGTAATACAACAAGATTGATTGTAGGAAGCTAAAATAGTTTTCCTGAAAAAGGATTGATTGACCCTTATCTTAACGATTGCTTCTCTTTCTTTTCCTTCAATTGGTAAATCATCGATACTAATATCAGACACATTCTCTATGGAATCATTTTTATATCCCGCCAATATTTGTTCACTCTGCCAAACTAATTCTTCCCAATTTTCATTAAACTCTTCCCAAATTCTAGCTTCTCCCTTACTACCGTGGCTCATTCCAGAAATATTTCTTTTTTGTAAAGCTGGATCAAGTCTTGCAAAATTTGCTAGTTTAAGTGCCACTGCTGATACTGATCTATCAATTAATGGTGCAAGTTCCTTTATCCCTTTATCACTTGATCCTATTTTGCTGAATGGTGTTTTGCAATAAAGACTAAATGCTAGAATTAATTCATCTCTGGTCCAATTGATATTTTTCATTTTAACTAATTGAAACGATTCCAGGTCGATTAATATGATTTGATAATCCAGATTGAAGATCAATTAATAATTGAGACCTGAAACAAAATTCAGGTTTCTTGAAATATTCTTTCACATATTTTTGTGGCATGGATTTGAAATACCTAAAATCAAAAACAGCGTAGTATCTGCTTCCGAGTATATCAAGCACTGGACATAAACTATAAATAGATGCTTTGGCAGGATTCTTCTGTTTATCAAAGTATTTATAATCAACCAGTATCCCTGACAAAAATCTCGTATAACCTTTTTCTTGTGAATAATCACAACCTGGTGTAACATCAACTTTTATTGTCCTCGGGTTTGAAGCAATAATTTCATCCACTTTCTTTTTGTCAAATGCATACTTGACAATATCTTCAACTTTTTCCTCATCTGCAAAATCTTGCAAATACACGTTGCCTGGTTGAAAATGATCTAGTTGATCCGAATTTATTAAATGTAACTTTGTATTTATAGCAATTAACTGATCATTTGTAATGTTTGCATTTTCTTCCTTAACGGTCAAATCTAAATTGTCGATTCCTAATTTTATGTTTGTTTCAACTGAATCAGTAAGAGCTAAGGTGATAGTTTCCAACGCCAGTTGAAGTTTTTGTTTATCATTGATTTCATTAATTTTTATTTTCCCGACATTGGCTTTCGCCAATCTATAAAAAAAAGCAAGGACATTATTATTCCATGAGTCATTCAGTTTAAATATTTGAGTAAATCCGTTAACAATCTCTGCACTTGACTTTCCAACAATAGATTCCCAAAGTAAGAATGCGTTAAATGCCTCGAATTTCTTCAAACTTTCCCTTAGTTTGCTCCTTATTACACCAACTACATCTTTTTCTTTAAGGGTTTCACTCTTTTCAAGACTGCAAAGTGCTATTGGTTTATAATTTCTGAAATCAGCTTCGAATTCAGCTAACAATGTATCTTTGAATTTGTCTTCATGAGAACTCCAAATAACTAAAGCATAAGGAGATTTGGGTTTAATTATTTTTACTAACCTGCCTTGAATTATTCTTATTTTCTCAGTAGCATTATTCCCTCCTAATCCAAGGTCAAGGTCTAAAAAGACCAACCTCACATCATCTATTGGTCCATTTTCAGGCAAATCGTCTCCACCGCGATCTTCAAAAAAAAGAAAGGGTATTCCTTCCTTTTTTAATGCCAGAATCAAATCCGACACTTCTTCATACTCATCATCGATAATGACAACTTTACCGTTTTTGGGTAGAATCATTGTTTTATAAGATTAAACTGCATGATGATTTTAGCCCCATCATTGAATTCTTCAGGTAAAGTATAATCTCCTTTTTCTGGAAATATTAATTTTCCCTTCATCACTTTCATAATTTGAGATGTAATGTGAAGTCCTAATCCCATACCCTCATTTTTAGCTGTAATAAATGGTCGGGTAATATGGGAAGTTGGTAAAGTGAAACCGTTACCATTATCAGCTATCAGAAGGCTTATTTTATTGTCCTTTTCAGGGACAATCTGAATATATATCTTCTTATCAAAATCAATTTTGACTTTCTTCAGGCTCTTAGCTTTTCTCTCCAGCCAATAAGTTGAGTTATCGATGATGTTTAGAACAGCACTTAGGAAAAACCTTCTTGAACAATCAATGGTCGGATTATCCTTTAATTTCTCGAATTCTGCAATGATTTCTATGTTATGTACTTTTAATCTGTATGAAACGTTCGATAGAGAATTATTTATTAAGGTTTTTATGGAATATTCCTGCTTATCGTTTTGTTTAAGCAACGCCAGATAGTTATTGACAGTGGTTTGAATGTCTTTAATCAATTCACTAACCACACCCGATATTTTCTCACTTTTAGCCGCTCTTACTAAAGATTTGACCAATTTTTCTATTTCATGAATACCAACACCAAGGGTTAGACCTGCACCAGCGCTGGTTAAAAGAATTTTATTTATTTCGTTATAGTCCCGTTCAATATCATCTATGTAGTCTTTGACTTTTTCCCTTACTTTTTCCTCCGTGACATTCTTTTCTATATAGATTTTCAACTCACTTGTTAAGTGTAAAACAGGTTCTTGCTTTTCAGAGGGGCTATATTTGTCTCTTAACTCAGCCTTATTTACCTGTCTCAATTTTTCAATTAGATCCAGTGTATAAAGGATAGCCGCTTTAAAGTCGTTGTAGGCATCATTCTCCACAAATCCTTCTCTGTTTGTCTTTTCAATTAGATCAGAACTGTCTTCTCTTTTTAAGTTAATAATTGAGAGAATAATATTATTACTTACTCTTTTTCCTGGTGTATTTACTCTGCGCAAATCAAGATTTAACCAATCGTTGCTTGCTTCGCCATATTCATTTATTCTTAGATTATCCCTGTATACTCTTATACCTCCATTTTTGTTCAAATAATCCTTTAATTGCTTTACATTATCACCTTCAATTAGACTCAGAATTTTTAAATCTCTGTCAAAAATATATCCTTCAAAATCAATCTCTCCAATGTTATAATTGTCCAGATTGATAATTACTTTTTTCTTTTTGTCCTCTTTTGATGTTACTTCTATAGTTTGATTGTCTTGGATAAAACCATCGTTTTCCGTTACACTTGTGCCGGTCACTTTGTCTAAATTATCCCAGGGTGTGAAATTGTACAAGAACTTCTTTATTTCGCTTCCTTGTATTTTAACCTTGAAGTAGTACAGAGCTAAATCTTTAACTTCTTTCCAATCAATTAGACCAGATAACCATTCCTTTTTATCAATTTCAAAATTTATAGTAAAGTGGTCTACAGTTTTAAATGGAGAGGACAACGTAAACAATGCTCTATATAAATCCCGTACCATTCTTTTATCCCATACAGTCCTCAGCTGAGTGATTATTATTCTTGTTCCGAAACGATTTCGTTTAAAATATTCGGGAGTTCTGCCAACGACATCAATTTCTGCTTTTTCTAAATATTTGTTTTTCGCAAAATCTTTCCAATCAATTTTTACAACAATTTCATTTTCATCCTTCTTTCTGGTAATTAGTTCAATATTATCTCCTAGTTTATGAACTCCAAACCTACCTATCCCTTTTTCTCCTATTGGAAGTCTTTTGTATTTTGGAGAGCGCTTATTTTTAAGGTAAAGTTTAGCCTTGAAATCACTACCAGGCTCAAGCCATGCGTTTTTAATGACATCATCATCCATACCAACCCCATCGTCCAGTATTTCTATTCGACCAAAACCCGATTCATCAACTCTTTCCATTTTTACTGTCACATTTCTTGCGTCTGCATCGTATGAATTTTTCACAAGCTCCAACACGGCAATATTTTCATTTTTGATCAGTTGATCACCTAGTTGTAATAACAGCCGAGCTCTAGGCTTAAAAATGCTTTTACTACTATACTTCACGACAGTAAGTTCTTTATTTTTGCTGCAATAATTTTCGCCATTAACGGAGGAACTGCATTTCCAATTTGTCTAAAGGCGGCTGTTCTGGGTCGATTTTCCTTGATTCCTTCAAAGTAATAGCTATCTGGAAATGATTGTATTCTAGCTGCTTCACGAACCGAAATAGAGCGTAACTGCTTTTTATCTGGGTGGATAAAGTGATGCCCGTCCTTAGCAATATGTGCTATTATGGTATGAGGCTCTTTAGCAACCACTTTAAATCGGTCAAGAAAATCAATTATATTTTTTTGAGTTCTCATGTGATCAGGAATCTGGTCATTTTTTAGTCTCAATCCTTTGTTTAACTTTTCTATGGCTAGCCGATATATATCTAGATCTTTTTCATTCTGAGGTCTTGTAATATGTTGACTTACAAAATCGACTCCATTTCTAATGGAATTTTGTTTAAGATAGTCGTTAATGGGCTTTCTATATTTTTGGACTCTTTTTGTTTCACCAGGCTTAATAGCAGGTAAATCGAAAAATATTTCGTCTCTATAAAACTTGGTTTTTATTGATCCAATTTCAGGGTATGAAAAGTCAAGGTCTTTTTGCCAGCCAATGATTATTACTCTTTCTCGTTTCTGGATGACTCCATAATTGTAGGAGTTAAGTAATTTGGCCTCTACTTTATAACCTAAACGTTTGTAATATTTTTTAAGGTTTTTATAATATTGTCCTTTTGCTGCCGAGAGAATACCTGGTACATTTTCAAACACAAAAAGCTTAGGTTGATACTTCTTTAAGAATCTACCATATTGTATATATAGTATAGTTCGTGCATCATCATTCTTATGTTTAAGTGGTGCACGACCAACAACAGAATATGCCTGACAAGGAGGTCCTCCAATAATTATATCAACTTGTTGCTTATTTAATAACGAATCAATAGATTTAAATATATTCTTATTATCCTTTCCTATTTCTCCATTTATCACTGCATCAAGTTGTTCTTGAGGAATATAACTGTATAAATCATTTCGACTTATTTCACCCTTTAGATAAGAATAATAAATATCTTCTCTTCCAGATGCAGCAAGATAGTGAAATGCTACCCTAGTTTTAAGGGTAAAACAAGCTGCTTTATCGAATTCCACATGAGCCACAGGATTAAAACCTTGTCTGACAAAGCCCTCCGACAAACCTCCAGCACCAGCAAATAAATCTATGTACCTAATATTATCCATTAGTTTCTCAATTCCCTCATCAAAATATCAAGAGTCCTTTCTCTTTTATCAGGTTTCAATTCACATTCCCAAACAATGATCGAATACCATCCAATTTTTTTAAGCTCATTTATGTTATTACCGTCTCTTTTCTTATTATCGCTTATCTTATCCATCCACCAGTCAGTTCTTGTTTTTGGTGGTACGAAATATTTACAATTCTCATGCCCATGCCAGTAACATCCATGAACCAAGACAATTTTTTTCAATTTTGGAAAAACCATATCTGGTTTACCTGGTAGTTTTTTTTCATGTAGTTTGTATCTGAATCCATGAGAGAACAAGAACTTTCTAACTATCATCTCAGGCTTTGTGTTTTTACCCTTGATTTGACTCATGTTGTAACTTCTTACTATCGGCTCATGAACATCTACCATTTTTCCTAATCATTTTTAATTGGAACCAATAACTTCCTCACATCAATATTTAGCACCCTTGCTATTTCCACCAGGGTTTCTAAAGACGGCTGCATGTCATTTGTACACCACATAGAAACTGTTGTTCTGTTTTTATCAACTTTTTCGGATAACCACTTATTTGTTCTGTCTTGTTCTGCCAAAACTACCCTTATCCTATTTATCTGCTTTTTAGATGTCATTTGAATCGTTTTACATTATATAAATGCGGTTACATCAAATTTAGTTTAATTATTTATTTAATGATTGTTCGTATTATACTATATTAGTATTGGTTTACACTATATATATAGTTTTATATAGTACTCAATTATTATTATAAGCACGAAATACTAATTAAAATAATTTAAGTTATGACGAGAAGATACACCAAGACTGATTTAGAAGAGTTATTCTATTGCAAGCTATAAAACCTCAATGCTATGCACGATTTATTATGCATATCAAATGTTCAGAATGAGTTTCTTGAAAATGCAAACAAGAAATTAAGTGATGAAATATCAGAGTTCAAGACGAAATAGATCAATTTTACAATGTGAAGAAGTAAAAGAGTATATAGCCATCCCAAACTTCCATACATATTTGCCATTCGCTCCAATCAACCACTCAGATAGAAATGCCAAAAGAGTCCGTTCACCCTTCCCTCCTGCTTGTAAAAAAGGCCTGCCCTAAACTTTATTACCAGCCTTCAGCTTTTGGGTTTTGAAAAAATAAACCCTCACAAAGCTTCTAAGCTGCTTTAACATAACGCAAGACATTATATAACAATAGCCACTAAATCGAGATACAAAGTCAAATGGGCTACATA
>CAZDRA010000145.1:0-10440 GCA_964507705.1 uncultured Roseivirgaceae bacterium
CTATAAAATTAATTAATGACATGCTCTTTGTGTTTTATCAAAAATAACAAATTAGGTAAATATACGGGCATTCATTAAATTAAAAATAAAATACATCATTTTGGCTCAGTACAAAGTAGAAAGCTTATAGCTTTCCACTGTCCTACTTTTTATTGCAATTCCACTTTCTATTTGTAAAAAAAGTATGGACTGAAGAAGACAATTCCTATGACAAAATTACTTCGATTATTTTCTTCAGCCATACTTTCATTTTACACCAACCCTTTATTTATTTTGTAGCAGATCCGGATGGAAAAGACCCAAGGTTTTTATCCATATCGTAGGTGGTATGAACCATTGCTTCAGCAGATATCGCTTTAACCAGAGGTTTCAAAGTAAAAGGCGCATCACTGTTGTCGGGATCTGGCTCAATACTGATAACTGCCGTTCCTCCTCTAATGTCCGTGGGAAAGGTGAGTCCCGTCGGTGCATTTTCCAGATAATCTTCACCGGGAAATGGAGGTCCGGGCATTGGCCCGCTAAATGGATCATCTTCATCAACCATATCTACTTTCGTAAATGTTCCAGTGGTTACCGGCTGACCATTTATTACAGTCCAACCTTCATATTTCCATCCAGCAGGAAGCATAGGAAGGGTGAGGCCTGCAACCGCAGAACCAGATGAATTATCTAAAAACCAAAGACCACTATATTCATCCTCGTCAGTTTCATTGGTCGGAGTAGCTAGAATGTACTTGCCGGCAGAAGAACTAAAATCATCTCCCAATGCCGCCCCGTGTCCAACTGACAGGCTAGCACTATTGTTAGTAAAATCACCGGCAATAATATGCACATCGCTTGGCCCGGCGTCAGTATCTGGAATAGGTTCGATGGTGAGAATAAAAGTTGTTGCCTTTTCCAGGTCAGTCGCATCTAATGAAAAGGATGTCTTTGACAATGTTCCACTTCCGTTAACACTAAATGTACCAGAACTTTTTGGGGCTCCGTCAACAATAATCCATCCTTCATAGATGGCGCTACTTCCTAAATCTTCTAATCCTGAAATATTCAGCATAAGATTTTTCTTTGGATCTGCATCATCATCTGATTCACAAGATGCAAATATCAAAGCAATAAAAAAGAGTGAGATAATCGGTAAATTTTTCATACGTTTATTTTTTTTAGTTTATGCAAATCAAGAGAAGAAAAATCACCCCCACTTCACAGAATAATCACAAAAGAATCACAAGCCTTATTTTAGCATGATTTAAGTATTCGTATTTGACGTAACTAAA
The DNA here is from genome assembly GCA_964507705.1 of uncultured Roseivirgaceae bacterium. Lineage (GTDB taxonomy): Bacteria > Bacteroidota > Bacteroidia > Cytophagales > Cyclobacteriaceae > JAAUQL01. The sequence continues at coordinate 1,275 of CAZDRA010000145.1, forward strand.
ACAAATTCAGCTTTTTATGCTTAGAAATAAAGTATCTCACTAATTTTTGAAAAGACTATTAATGTCGTATTTGCGACAGTAATATTTTGGAATTTTGCCTCTATTTTTAAGAAATAATTGCGATTGTGATCATTTTGTGAAGTTTAATTTATTCATTCGTTAAAAAAGTAAATATCATGAACAAAGTACTTATTATAGAAGATGACCCTGAGATCGTCGATCTTATAGAAATTCACCTTAAAGATCTTTCTTGTGATTTAATAAAAACATACTCAGGAGAAGAGGGGTTAGCGGTATTAAAAAGCAACCCGTTTGATTTAGTAATCCTTGATGTGATGCTACCGGGCATAGATGGCATGGAAGTTTGCCGAAGAATCAGGAGCGAGCAAAATACTGTACCCATATTAATGCTTACTGCAAAATCAGAAGAGATTGACAAGGTATTAGGGCTTGAAATTGGTGCGGACGATTATCTTACTAAACCATTCAGCATTCGCGAATTTATTGCACGCGTAAAAGCCATTTTTAGAAGAACTCAAATGATACAGGATGGCATAAAAGGCAGCGCAGGTAATATGATTGCCATTGGCGATTTGACGGTAGATGTTGAGATGCGCAAGGTGATGGTAGATGGAAATAAGGTAGATCTATCCCCAAAGGAATTTGAATTGCTGGTATTGTTGGCTTCAAATAAGGGTAAAAGTTACAACAGGCCGCGCTTGCTAAACCTGGTGTGGGGTTACGATTTTGAAGGATATGAGCATACCGTAAATTCTCACATCAATCGCTTGCGAGCTAAAATTGAGCCTGATATGGCCAAACCAACTTATATTCTCACTACCTGGGGAATTGGATATAAATTTAACGAAGAACTGTAGTCTAAATAAAGCCTGACCATAAAGTCATCGAATTGAAATATTTATCTTTTGGCGCCTTTTTACTTATCTCAACCTGCCTACCGGACAGGCAGGCTTGACTAATACCTAGGCATTTGCTGCATTGAGATAAACAAAAATGCCTGCCTACCAGACAGGCAGGCATCCAAAATCTAAACCTTTCAAAAATCAAGCACTTTATAGGCAGACTCTAAATAATTTAAAATAGAAACCATGAAAAATAAAACTAACTCAAACAGACTGTATTGGAAATTATCTTTTACTTTTCTTATTATACTTATTCTTGTGGGTTTCACCTACATCAGCATTACCACCTATTTCTCCAACAAATACTTTGAAGAAACCACGCAGCTATTAAACGCAAAAGTGGCCAACCACCTTATCGAAGAAAAATTTCAGGATCAGTCTCCATTCCTCGAAGATGGCTCAGTAAATAAGCCACTTTTTGGAGACCTTATGCACGATATGATGGCCGTAAATCGAGGCATTGAGGTGTATTTACTAGATAATAAAGGGACCATTTTATATTCAGTTGTGCTAAATCATGACAAACCTGAAGCACCAAAACAGCATGTAGATCTAAGCCCTATCCATCAATTTATTCAGAATGATGGACAATTATATATTTTGGGAGATAACCCTCGTAATGAAAATGATCCAAAAGTTTTTTCTGCCGCAAAATATGACCATGACGGGCATCAGGGATACATTTACATCATTTTAGCCGGAAGGCGATTCGACACGGTCATGAGCAGTTTGCAAGGAAGTTACTTTATGAAATTAGGTGCCGGAGCCATCGTGCTAATCTTGTTTTTTTCATTGGTAGTTAGCTTGATCGCTATCTGGTATTTGACAGCAAATCTGAGAAATGTGATAGATACGGTGGTAAGATTTAAAGAAGGCGATACTAAAGCCAGGATAGAAAATGCCGATAAGACAGACATGGCCGAATTAGCAACCACCTTCAATCAAATGGCAGATGCGATTAATGACAACATGGAACAGCTCAAAGCCCATGGCAGATTGAGACAAGAATTAATATCCAATGTTTCTCATGATTTAAGAACACCATTGGCTATAATTCATGGATATACAGAGACTTTATTGATCAAGGATAAAAAGATTTCCGATGTAGATAGAAAGCAATATTTAAACAATATAAATAGCAGCACAGAAAAACTCACCAAACTTGTAGGGCAACTATTTGAGTATTCAAAGCTAGAAGCAAAGCAAATTGAACCTCATAAAGAACCGTTTCTGATTTCTGAATTGGCGATGGATTTATATTATAAATACCAGATACTGGCCAAGGAAAAATCAATTAAGTTGAATATTGAGATGGAAGAAAGTTTGCCTTTGGTCTTTGCTGACATTTCTTTGGTAGAAAGGGTAATTCAGAATTTGATGGATAATGCCTTAAAATTCACACCCGAAAAAGGAATTATTACCTTACAACTCAGTCTTTCAAAAAATAATGTAGAAGTGACCGTGCAGGATAATGGTTTGGGTATTTCAGATCAGGAACAGAAATATATATTTGAGCGATATCGAAAAGCAAAAGTTGCGACTAAAGAAAATTTTGGTGCAGGACTGGGTTTAGCTATTGTGAAAAAAATCCTTGATATCCATAACGCAAGCATCAAGGTAATTTCCAAACCAAATCACGGAGCAACTTTTCAGTTTGCCTTGCCGGTATATACTGTTTGAGCAAAATAATTTGTAGCGAAGGTCCGACTAACCCCTATTATTCATGTACAATTTATGATACAGAAAACAAGCCTGTCTGGCCGGAAAGGCGGGTATTTTAAGCATTTCAATTATTATCTCCCGAATTATAATGGTTAATTTTATTAGGATATTGTGTAGTAAAATATAACCAAAAAAAGATCCTCATATAGCACAATTAGAAAACTTTCCAGTTGCTTCAAAATCTCTCAGGAAGCATTTAACAGACCGCACAGACTAAAAATGAGGTAAATAGACACTTTAATTGCAAGCTTAAAGAATTCAAAAAAAGAGATTTGGAATTTATTAGTAGCATAGAAAGCAACAACAATAATAAAGCATTCTATTTGGTCTCCTGATAGCCTCAAAAAAATCAATAAAATCTCAAACAATAAATTTATTGACATTAGCATACAATGAATTGCCATTTCAGCTAAATTCGTGATTTCTCTTTTTCTTACACATTTCCAATGGAGTACGAGATTAACAAGTTTGCAGAACTAGCAAGTGAATATGTAAATAATACCAACCGAAATTTATTCTTGACTGGAAAGGCAGGGACAGGAAAAACTACCTTTTTAACAAATATCAGAAGTCATACTTTTAAAAATGTGGTCGTGGCTGCTCCTACTGGAATTGCAGCTATCAATGCAGGAGGTGTTACTTTGCATTCGCTGTTTCATTTGCCATTTGGCGCATTTGTACCTGAAAATAATGCTTTGCCGGGTGAGCAAAACGGGTTTTTAAATACACCTCAGTCTGTATTGGCGAAGTTGAAAATGAATTCCTACAAAAGAAAAATGCTGCGAGAGCTTGATCTGCTTATTATCGATGAAGTGAGTATGCTCAGAGCAGATTTATTGGACTGCATTGATGTAATCCTCCGGCATGTAAGAAGACGCAGATTTGATCCATTTGGCGGTGTGCAATTGTTACTGATTGGCGATATGCATCAACTTCCTCCTGTAGTGAAGCAGCACGAGTGGGTACACCTTTCCGCTTACTATAAAAGTATGTTTTTCTTTGATGCCAACTCGCTAAAGGAAAACCCACCACTTTTTATAGAGCTAGAAAAAATCTACAGGCAGTCAGATCAAGATTTTATCGACATCCTCAATAGATTAAGAAATGATCAATTAACCCAACAGGACGCTGAGATACTCAATGGATATTACCGATCAAATTTTATACCGGAAGAAGATGAAGGATATGTACACGTTACAACCCACAATCGAAAGGCAGAGCTTGTAAATAATGATAAACTGAAATCTATAGATGGTAAAGCCCATGTTTTTGAGGCACGGATCTCTGGTGATTTTCCAGAAAATATGTACCCGGCCCTCGTAAGACTTGAGTTGAAAGTAGGAGCGCAGGTAATGTTTATCAAGAATGATGCTGGAGAAGACAAGAGATTTTTTAATGGAAAAATAGGAAAGGTAAAATCAATATCATCGGATGAACTTGTAGTGGAATGTGGTAAGGAGAAAGAAGAGATCACTCTTCAATCTATGGAATGGGAAAACATTAGATTTACGCTGGACAAAGAAACAGGTAATATTGAAGAAAAGATGATTGGTACATTTAGTCAGATGCCTCTTCGGCTTGCTTGGGCCATCACTGTGCATAAAAGCCAGGGACTTACCTTTGAAAAGGCCATCCTCGATTTGTCTGATGTATTTGCCGCAGGGCAAATGTATGTTGCTTTGTCTCGATTGAGATCATTGGACGGTCTTGTGTTATTTTCTAAAATAAACCTATCGGTATTAAAGCAGGATGAAGCTGTTGTTAACTTCAACAAACAAAAAAGTCCTTATGACTATCTTAAAGAAAATATATCGGAAGACAAAAGGAAGTTTATCGAAGAGGCTGTTTGCAGTGCATTTGATTTTCAAACATTAATGCGCGAGTTGTCGTGGCATAAGGGAAGTTTTAACAAAGGTGAAACCAGATCGGCAAAGCAACCTTATTTGGAGTGGACAAATAAGCTGATAAATGGAACTTCAGAGATGAAAACTGTGGCAGACAAATTTAATCTTCAGGTCAGAAATATTATGTCTGCCCCTGAAGGCTACCTTGAGAAAATGAAAGACCGGATAGAGAAAGCCTGTTCCTATTTTGAACCCTTAATGGAAGAAAAGAGAAAAGAAATTGAAAAGCATATTGATGAAGTAAGTGAGCGTAAACGAATAAAGGGTTACGCCAAAGAATTGGATGAGTTGGAACTTTTGTTCAGACAAAAACTTAAGTCTATACGCAAGGCTTTTTTGTTAGTCTCTGAGATTTCGGAAAACAGGCAGCTTACAAAAGATAAATTAAAATCGATTGAAATATCTGGTAGTGAGAAAAAAATTAAGTCGCGCAAAAAAAAGGATAAAACACCTACAAAGGAAATTTCTTATAAGATGTTCAAGGAAGGTTTGAGTTTGGATGAAATTGCGATTAAACGAGGATTTGTTTCTAGCACAATTTTAGGTCATCTAAGCAATTATGTTGCTACAGGAGATCTTGATGTTTTGAAATTTATTTCGCAAAAGAAATTGGACGACATTATATCTTTAACAAAAAAACTGAAGTCAACCCAATCCGGCGAGTTAAAAACAGCTTTAGGAGATGAGTTTTCTTATGCAGATATTAAATTGGCTTTAGCACATCTACAATCCCAAAGTGACAAATAGGAAATTTATTCTTTAGCTTTGAAATGATCCCACCCCTGGGCTTTGATAGGAACAATATTTCTATTTTTTGTCACAAGGTTTATACCTTTTTCAATTTCTGTGGCATGACCAATAAAATGAATATCGGCATGGGTTTTTAATTTTTCGTAGTCATCCTGGCCAATTGAAAAGAGTAATTCATAATCCTCACCACCATTCATCACACAGGTAATTGGATCGATGTTAAATTCTACTGCGGTATCATAGGTTTGCTTGTGAATGGGCAATTTGTCTTCATAAATTGTAAAACCCACATTCGACTGCTTGGATAAATGGTACAACTCCGAAGCCAACCCATCAGAGACATCAATCATAGCTTTTGGTTTTACATTCAGCTCAGCTAATTCATGGATAATATCCATCCTGGCTTTTGGTTTTAACTGCCTTTCGGCAATGTATGGGTAATTCTGTAAATCAGGCTGCATTTCAGGATTTGCCAGGAATACTTGCTTTTCTCTTTCGAGTACCTGAAGCCCAATATAGGCGCCTCCCAAGTCACCGGTTGCACAAATAATATCTCCATTTTCTACCTTGCTTCTCAAGGCTACATCATCTTTATTTACCCGACCGGTTATAGAAACAGAAATGACCAATCCCGAAGGCGATGAAGTGGTATCTCCTCCAACAAGATCAATGTTGAAATCATCGCAAGCAATTTTTATTCCTTCGTACAATTTTTCTACAGCCTCCACAGAAAATCTATTGCTAAGTCCAAGGCTTACTACTACTTGATTGGGAATCCCGTTCATAGCAGCAATATCAGATACATTGACAGAAATTGCCTTGTAGCCCAAGTGCTGAATGGGCATAAATGAAAGATCAAAATGAACACCTTCGATAAGCATATCAGTTGATAAAAGCATATAATCTTGTCCCGCATCAATTACAGCAGCATCATCACCAACACCTATTTTTGTGCTGTCATTGACATTTACAAAATTTTTAGTTATGCGTTCAATTAGCCCAAATTCACCAAGATCTTTTATATCTGTTCTATTCTCCATGGATTCTATTTAATTTAGAATGGCAAAAGTATCAATCCTTTTATAAAAAACATATCCCTGCGTTTACTATAAAATTCATCCTGAAAAAATTTATCCCAAACGCTCACTTATCTCCAATAATTTATGGGGTGATTGTTTCACGCATCGCATATATTGCAAGAATTACAGGGGATAACATCACTTGTAGTTACGAAGATCGGGAGGGCAAATCGGAATTATTTCAAGATAAATTTACTTATTGGGTTTTTATGGAAATTCTATATTAACCCACTCAGAATTACTGGAAGCCAGATATACGTCGTTGTATTTGTCGTATTTCAAATTATCATAAATCATTGGAATGATGCTTACGCCCTCGTTTGACATTAGCCCAAACTTATGGTTTCGCGAATTGATCACAAAACCATTTCCGAGATCAATAAGATTATCAAATCGCGGCAATACCAATAAGCGGCCTTCACTACTTGCGAGTCCAGACTTGTTGTTTTTAAATGTTAGAAAACCGCCAGTTTTCAATCGATAAAGACTATCGTATTCACAATCAAGGGTAATTTTTCCCTGTGCGTTGATCAACCCAAAGAAACCTTTTTTCACTACTTCACACATTCCGCTGGTAAAACTATAAACAGTGTCGTAGGTAGGTTGTACAATGATGTCTTCTCTTTTATTGATATATCCCCATCTTCCAAGGATCTTTATTGGTGCCAGTCCTTCATTGTAGGGTCCAACATTTTCGTATTGGTTGGATATCCTTAATTTTCCATTGATGTCAACAAAACCCCAACTGTCATTAATTTTTACACCAATAAATTCTTCACTCATGTTATTAATAGCTTCAAATCTGTTGTCATCAGTCACCTTCATTTTTCCGGATTTCGTGATAAACGAATGCCCCAATTTCGACTTAGCAAAATAAATACTGTCTTCCTGGAGTTCAGATATTTCATCAAATGCTGGTTTAATTACTCTTTTTCCATATTCATCCAGTAAGCCATATTTATTATCTAATGTTTTTTCCAGGTATCTGTCACCGTGCTTATAGAGAAAATATTCGGCAGTAAAATCTTTGGTATCCGGATAATATGCAACGTAGCTTCCATAAGGAGATCGGATGAGGTAGCGCAAAGGGTCGACAATTTCAATATCTTTTTTTTGTGGTAATATTTCCCAATCTCCATTGAGATTCAATATGCCATCTTCACCCAGAAACTCAACCAATAATTTACCTTGGGTATATTGAACTATTGAGTCGTATTTGCAAAATATAATCTCTCTCCCCAGGCTGTTTACAACTCCCCAATAATTATCTCTTTTTACTTTAAAATATGAATCTCCGAGCCATTCAATTTTATCATATACCTGATCAGTAATCACCTCTCCATGATGATTGATAATGCTCCATCCTCGTTGGCCATTTATTTTGTATCTGACGAAGAAGACATCTTTTACATATCTTATCGAATCATAGATAGGTTCCAGAAATATATTTCCATCAAAATGATAAACCCCACTTTTTTCATCCTTTTCTACAAATATCCATGATCCAAACTGTTCTTGAATTTCAAAATCAGAAAAGGGAGTTAGTAGGCTATCGGATTGCTGAATTAGTGCTTGTGCCTCACCAACTGTCACTTTGTATAATCCTTCGCCTTTTGGTTCCATATCATCATATGCATATGTTGCCAAAAGATGATTGGTATTGTCAAAGGATTGCCAAACCGGAAATTTTTGAGCCTTAATTTTACCTTCTTTGATTACAATATTTTTATATGCTGGTTTCATAATAAAATTGCCACCATTGGTAATTAGTCCTCTTTTTCCATTTTGAAAGGTAAGCACAAAACCAGGCTCAATTATATTGACGCTATCAAGAGTGAATTTAGTAATACCTTCTCCTTTGTGATTAAAAACCGCTACAAGATCGTTGTTGGTGACTTCATATAGATTTTCGCTAAGCACCTTTATCTCATCATAACGGATAGGAACCAATGGTTTTGCTTTATTATCCAATATCCCATAAAGGAATTTTCCATCTTGACTAACGGAGGCAATCATTTGATTTTGGTGAATAAAAAGACGATGGTATTTGAAGGCAATTTCAGCATTTCCTTTGGCGTTGATTATACCAAAAACGATATCAGAATTATATGGAAGTTTTTTAGATGCTACAATCCAATTGTCATTAAATCGTGTGAGCGAGCGATAAATGGGTTCTGTTACTTTCTCGTTTTTTGTATTTAGAATGCCCCAAAGGCCATTTTTTTTGAATCCGATTACATTTTCGAGCAATCTGGTTCCGCCATTTGTCCACCCAAGATCATCATATTCAATCGGAATAAGTACACGACCTTTTTTATTAATCAGACCCTTTTTATGGTCCTTTTCTATAATTGTGTATTCTTCGCCGGCATCGGCTTTTGTTTGGGTTTTCATCACTAATAATGCCAAAATTATTAGTGAATATTTAATCAACATGTTTGCCCCGTTCCTCACTCAAAAAAATTATTAGTTGTGATTTTTTATATATCAATACAAATAAAGCGATTTTATAACTCAATTAACGCATAACCTGAATCCATCCATTACATCTGATATTTTTATCGCCAAGTATTATATCATAATAATATACCTCGGATACGGGACTTCAGGCCTATCAATTATTTTGATTATTTTTCAAGAGTTGTATGAATTCCTTTTCTGATGAATATCAGATAGGTGGATTTTAATAAAGAATTCTATTGGAAAGTTTGCTGAAGCATTGGTAATGAGTAATTTCATTTTTATGAAATGTTTAAAAATATTAGAAGAGAAATATCTTTGCGACAGA
>CAZDRA010000146.1:0-5865 GCA_964507705.1 uncultured Roseivirgaceae bacterium
TATGCTGAATTGATACTGGATATTAAACCTTCGATTCCTTTAGTTTACTTAACATTATGTATAACAGGCTATTGTTTTATAATTATAAATACAATTTTATAGATGAGGTAGATTTACAATAGTTGGATGGTCTATTTCCTTGGAGGCTGACTGGGTCTCACCTCAATTTTTGAAGGTAAGGTGCGAGGATCGAGTTTTAATAAATCGACCACCATCTGGCCCAAATCTTCAATCTGTATTTTCCATTCATCCTTTTCATTGGGTATATGATCATTGAAATAGGTAGCTACTGATCCGGGCATAATAGTTGACACATTAATTCCTTCATGTCTCAGGTCCAGCATCATAGCTTGTGTAAATCCAACAAGGCCAAACTTGCTTGCATTGTAGGCAGAACCTCCAGCAAAAAAGTTGGTACCCGCCAAACTTGCTATGGTAATGATATAACCATTTGCGTCTTTCAATGCAGGAATACAAGCCTTTGCGCTATTAAAAACTCCCGTAAGATTTACATCTATGGTTTCATCCCATTGCTCTTGGGTCAAATCCATGATAGATCCAAAATGCCCAACACCTGCATTGGCAATGAGTACATCCAGTTTGCTCCATTTATTTTTTATGGATGTTACTGTATCTTGAATTGATGTTGCACTTCGCACATCAGAGACTAAGCCAATAGCTTCACCATGGCCAGACTTATTTAGTTTTTTCAAAGCAATTTCTACTCCTTCTTCAGATCTCCCTGTGATCGCAACATTCATATTTTCCTGAAGCATTGCTTCTGCAATTCCAAAACCAATCCCTTTTGTTCCTCCTGTGATCAGGGCAACTTTACCTTCTAAACTTTTCATATTTTATGTATTTAAGTTTAATCTTTCTGCTTCTACTTTACTAAGATAAAACATATAATGCAATCTACACTTATCGCCACCAAACCTTCATGCCTTCCTTTCCGGCAGGGATTTTCAGTATGCTTTGTCTTTGCTTTATTTCGCAATCTGATCATAAACTATAAGTTTGCTAAACGATATTAAAAATATGAATATCAATGATTTATAAGCGAAATATATTTTGGTTATATTCATAATAATTATTTATATCTCATTGGTTTTCTGGTAATTTCAAGGTTTTTATAATTATCTTTCCTGATACAGTACCTTATATGAATCAATGATCAATCAATATAAAAAACCCTTCCCATTAAATAAAAATTAATATGCTAAAAATGAACTTTTGGTATTTTAATTCGAATGCATTTTTCAGTCTCTTGATATTGATATAACTTGCTTTGTTTATATCATTAATTTTCGATTTCAGAGACATTATACATAGATAGAAATGGATAGACGAGCATCATTAAATAGAATCTCACAATTCATGGGATTGGCAATGTCATTTCCTACTTTGACTGGAATTTTGAATGGTTGTACCGTAAAAAAAAATCTTGATACTTTCCCGTTTATAGTCAACAAAAAACAACAAGCAATAATCGCTTCTCTATCTGAAGAAATTATTCCCCGTACAGAAACTCCGGGTGCTATTGATGCAGGAGTTCCGGCTTTTATCGAGCTTTTGTTAAAAGATATTTTTCTAAAGCAAGATGCTCTCGACTTATTGGCTGATCTTGAAAAGTTTAATGAAGATTGCAAAGCCATTTATCATAAGGATTTTGTTGATTGCAGCTCTGATCAAAGAATAAAATATCTGAATAATGTATCAAATAAGAAACATATAAATCATGATATCTTTTCTAAAATGAATGGGCTTGTTGTAGGTGCATACTTTACTTCTGAGGCAGGAATGACACAAAACCTTAACTACATTCCTATTCCAGGGAAATATCAAGGATGCATAGCGCTCGATGCAAATGATAAAATTATTGTAAACGATCGATTATAATATAATTACCCCATGTTGAATAAAAATGAATACGATGCCATTGTGATTGGTTCGGGAATAACAGGAGGCTGGGCCGCAAAGGAACTTACTGAGAAAGGTCTAAAAACCCTGGTCTTGGAAAGGGGCAGAAATGTTGAACATATCAAAGACTACCCAACCGCAAATTTGCCCCCCTGGGAATTTAAGCATCGAGAGTACGACGCTCGAGAAATTAAAGAGCAATACCCTGTACAAAGTACCAACTATGCTTTCAATGATTCAACAAAACATTTTTATGTAAATGACCAAGAAAATCCCTTTTCTCATCCTGATGACAAACCATTTAGATGGATAAGAGGTTATCAGGTAGGTGGCAAATCTTTGCTTTGGGGGCGTCAATGTTATCGTTTTAGTGATCTGGATTTTGAGGCAAATTTGAAAGATGGAGCTGGTATTGACTGGCCCATTCGATACAAAGATCTTGCTCCCTGGTACGATTATGTTGAAAAATTTATTGGGATATCGGGTAGCAAAGAAAATATTCCTCAATTGCCCGATGGGCAGTTTTTACCTCCCATGAAAATGAATTGTGTGGAAAAGGCAGCAAAAGCCAATATTGAAAATTACTATTCGGATAGAAAGATGATCATGGGCAGAAATGCCCATCTTACCGTAGCGCACAATGGACGTGGGCCATGTCTTTATCGAAACAACTGCGAGAGAGGTTGCCCCTATGGTGGGTATTTTAGCAGCAATAGTGCCACACTTCCAGCTGCTGCAGCTACTGGCAATTTAACTTTACGACCACATTCTATTGTTCATTCTATCATTTATGATGAGCAAAAAGACAAAGCAACAGGTGTGAGAGTAATCGATGCTGAAAGTGGTGAAATGATAGAATTCAAAGCAAGAATAATTTTTCTGAATGCTTCAACATTAAATTCTACCTGGGTATTATTGAATTCCGCAACACCGAGATTTTCAGATGGTCTTGCAAATTCCAGTGGAATGCTTGGTCATTATTTAATGGATCACCAAAAAAATGCCGGGGCTACCGGTAGATTTGAGGGTTTTGAAGATCAATACTATTTTGGGAAAAGGCCAAATATGGTCTTAATCCCAAGGTTTCGCAATGTTACAGAAAAGCATCCTGATTTTATACGTGGTTATCAAACGTATGGTGGGGCCGGTCGTGAAGGATGGGGTAGATCTGTTGCTCCCGGGTTTGGTGCAGACTACAAAAAGCAAATCAGTAAACCCGGCCCATGGTCTATGAGCTTGTTTGCTTATGGAGAATGTTTGCCTTACTATGAAAATAAAGTAGAACTGAATAGTGATGTGAAAGATAAGTGGGGTATGCCAACGATTAAAGTAACATGCAATTTCAGGGAGAATGAACAAGCCATGAGAAAAGACATGATTTCACAAACATCAGAAATGCTGGAAGTAGCCGGAGCAACGGATATAAAAATCATTGACGGAGAAAATATACCTGGTTTTTCCATCCACGAAATGGGAACTGCACGAATGGGCAAAGACCCAAAAAATTCCGTGCTTAATAGCCACAATCAATGCCACGATATCTCAAATCTGTTTATCACCGATGGATCTGCTATGACTTCCTCAGCTAGTCAGAATCCATCACTGACATATATGGCTCTGACTGCCAGGGCATGTGACTTTGCAGTATCAGAAATGAAAAAGGGAAACTTATAAAATTAGTCGGGGTAGAATAAAATATTTGTTGACAAATGAATTATCGTTTTAAATCAGGAAAATACGAAATTTTAATGATCATATTCCTTGTTGGAATTTTCTCATGTGAGCAACAAAAAAAGGAAATTTATGATAAACCAAATATCATTTTATTTCTGGTTGATGACATGGGCTGGCAAGATACTTCTGTACCTTTTTTCAAAGAGCGGACGCCTTTTAACGATACATATCGCACCCCTAATATGGAAAGATTGGCCGGTCAGGGCATAAAATTTACCCAAGCATATTCTCATAGCGTTTGCTCTCCTACCAGAGTGAGCCTCATGTCGGGAATGAATCCTGCCAGGCATCGTGTTACTAACTGGACGCTGAGAAGAAATACTACCAATGATGCAGATCACCCAACACTCAACATACCCAAATGGAACGTAAATGGCATGCAGCCAACCGATTCGATAGAAAATTCAGTATATGTAACTCCCCTGCCACAAATATTAAAAGATCATGGGTATTTCACAATTCATTCCGGCAAGGCTCATTTTGGAGCAGTCGGAACACTAGGAGAAAACCCATCAAACCTGGGATTTGATGTAAACATTGGTGGGCATGCTGCCGGAGCACCGGGAAGTTATTATGGTAAAAATAATTTTAGTAAATCTGGAAAAAACGGATCAAGCCCCTGGGACGTACCGGGTCTGGAAAAATACTATGGTATGGATATTAATCTTACAGAAGCATTGACAAGAGAAGCTATTATTGCACTTGACTCTGCTACTAAACTAAGCAAACCTTTTTTTCTATATATGTCGCATTATGCCGTACACTCACCTATCCAGGAAGACTTTAGGTTTATCAAAAAATATATGGAAACTGGTATGGATACAACAGAGGCTAAATATGCATCGATGTTGGAGTCAATGGATAAAAGTCTGGGTGATATTATGGACTATATCCGCGATCACAACCTTGGGAAAAACACAATTATTCTTTTCACCTCCGATAATGGAGGATTAAGTGCAGTAGCTCGTGGTGGTGAACCTCACACACACAATAAGCCTCTTTCCAGTGGCAAAGGTTCGGCACATGAAGGTGGCATCAGAGAGCCAATGATTTTGAGTTGGCCCGGAGTAGTGAAAAAAAATACTTCTACAGATGCCTATTTGATCATAGAAGATTTTTTTCCGACAATTCTTGAAATGGCCAATATTAAAAAGCATCAAACAGTGCAAACAATAGATGGCAAAAGTTTTGTACCCATTTTGCAGGGTAATGGCTCCACATCAAGTAACAGGTCTTTGTATTGGCATTTCCCAAATAGCTGGGGACCAACCGGACCGGGTATTGGAGCCACCAGCACCATTAGAAAGAAAGACTGGAAATTGATATACTATCATGCCGACCAAAGTTTTGAATTGTTTAATATTCCCCAGGATATTGGAGAGCAATCCAATCTTGAAAATAAGGAAATTGATATCAAAAACAGGCTTGCTAAAGAGCTTGGAGAATATTTAAGGTCGGTTGATGCACAAATGTCATCTGATAAAACTACTGGAGTACAAGTCCCCTGGCCGGATGAGGTATTGTAAACTATTTCCTCCCTCCTCTTTCTACTTTCGTATCGTAAATCATTTATAAAAATATGTAAAGTTCCACTACCTTGTTTATGTTTTTTTCTTCCTTCTTATTGTAAATCGAAAAGGAACAATATTGGAGAAGAATGCATCCAAAGACATAGTAGTTTTATTAATTTTGAATTACAATGATCATAGAAGCTTGTGTAGAAAATGTAAATGAAGCGATATTGGCAGAAGCACAAGGTGCAAATCGTGTAGAGTTGTGCTTTAATTTATCTGTCGGAGGTACCACTCCTTCATCCTCAGAAATTGCCCTGACGAAAAAACATCTTCAAATCCCAGTAATGGTTTTGATAAGACCCAGAGGCGATAACTTCTTTTATTCCAAAGATGAAATAATTGAAATTAAGCGAGACATTAAAGTTTGCAAAAACATTGGTGTTCGGGGAGTAGTAATTGGTTTTCTTGCCAAGGAAGGAAATATTGATATTGATCTAACAAACAAGATGGTTGAGCTTGCCCGACCGTTAGAAGTGACTTTCCATAAAGCAATTGACCATACAAATGATATTCTTGAAGAGTTTGAGAAATTATCAAGAACTGATATTGACCGTGTTCTGACATCAGGTGGTGAAAACACCGCTTTGGAAGGCAAAACTATTATCAACAAAATGGTAGCAATATCCAGTGGAAATGT
>CAZDRA010000146.1:5965-10436 GCA_964507705.1 uncultured Roseivirgaceae bacterium
TTCAATATTTGAATTTCATGGGATCCGGATAAATAAATTTAAAATCAGTTTCCTTTAAGAGTTTGGTCGTTGATATCTCTGCTTTAAAATTGCTGGAAGTAACCGAAAATTCAGGTGGTGGCAAATCAATAGATTTTGACATATAGCTATAAAATTCATTCTTTGAATAATGAATTGGTGATACAACATTGAATATTTCACTTTCAATAGAATGCTCCATCATATAGGCAATAACTCCAACTGCATCTTCGAGATGTAGGTAGTTAATTGATTGATTACCATTTGGCAAATTATTTTTCCCTGCTAAAAATTTACCCGGATGTCTGTGTGGTCCGGCAAGGCCTCCAAATCTCAAAATCACACTTGGCACATTGCTTTCAATAATAATTTTTTCTGCATTTAAAATTGCTTGCCCTGAAGGAGATGTTGGTTTGGTAATACTAAATTCATCAATCTTATCTGATTTTTTTTCATAAACAGAAGTGGAGCTGGTAAACACAATCTTTTTGATTTGAGCAGTTTTCCTTACTGCTTCAGTGATCTGCTTGATTGATGAATGATATGATGCTAATGTTTCCTTATTTTGTCTGCCGGGAGGAAAACTTATCAATAGATAATCTGCCTGAAAAAGTGTTGAATCTAATTTATTCTTCGCCGGAAATTGCAAGACTTTGGACTCTATGCCATAGTTCTGTAAAGTAGTTAATTTAGATTTCTTTGTCGTAGATGCTTTGACTTTCCATCCTTTAGCAACCATCTTTTTGGCAAATGCCAGTCCCAACCAACCACACCCAATAATAGATACTGATCTTTCAACAATCTTCATCCCTGAAATTAATCAGCACTTTGCTAAATACAAATTATGTTTTACTAAAACTATGTGAATCAGGCAAATCGTATTGATGAAGAAATCTTTGCTTGAAATATTTAAGAATATCGATATTTCTCATATGGATGTTTGGAACTACAAACCCTATAAGCACTTTTGATTTTTCTACAGCAAAATGCCAGGGGCCATTTTTTTCGTGAGACAAATCTACCAACTGGCTGGCTGTGAAATGTGAAAATTTGTGCCATACCAAATCTAAAAAATCAATATCTTCTTGTTTGATAATAGCGTTACTAGCTCGATAGATGTTCACATCTTCAATTGGTAGATTTTTCCATTTCTTAAATTTGTGATAAATCATGGGAATTACCGGGCCATAATTCCAGGCTTCAATTTGCTCACTTACTAGCGGAGATCCCTTTAAAACCAAATGAAATCCGTGTGCGAAATACAGAAGTTTTTGCAGTTTTATCTGGGTGATAGCCTTATTTTCTTTTAACGATTTCCTAATAAAGAAATTAGCAATCGCTAAAGTGTTACTTTCAGTCTTAGCCATAGTCATCTAATAATGTGTCAATTATATAATTAATTTTAATTTAAATAGATAACTAGATGTGAATAATTATTAATTTTTCATCGAAATATCAGATATGTACAATAATTTATTGTTTAAGAACTATTTTGAGAAGACCAAAGGGGTGCGAATTGATTTAGTTTCGTCAGTTTAGGGATAGACTATAATAACAACATTCAGTTTAATTATAAATTAAACACTTGATTGTCTATTGTTTATAAGGAATTTTGAGAATCGTATAAACTACTCATAATCGATGTGTTAAAGTTTACAACGAAACATTGTATTAAGAATAATTTTTATAATTGAATACACAATTATTTACATCATGTAAAAAGCATTACAATTTTCTGTTCTATCAAAGTAAATAAATTGCCATCAAAATCCAGGCTGCCCCAACACATTCGATCCTCAAGCAAATAATCACTTCAGATGTAATTTATAGAAAATAATAAATGCTATATTTAATTTTGTTTAGACCTAATCTGTTGGCAATTAATTATTGCAGACAGTCTATTTGGACCACGAAACTACCCTTGCATTTTTAATAAAAAGCGCACATGATTCAGAAAGTAATCAACTTTTTAAGCAGCTCAATATTTTTGAATCTAAGATATTCAAATTGGATAACCTTATTGTTGTTCAGTTTATTAACATCCATTTCTTTTGCAGGCAATGATCCTGTTCACACACTTCATAAAAATGAATCTTTTATGGATATCAATTCCGGTATCAAATATTTTATTGATTCTTTGAATGAATTCAGCAGCAAAGATTTAGGTACTAATGATTTCAATGCCCGGTTTCGAAATGAATTTAATGCAAGCTTTTACAAAAACAAGGAGATTTGGGTGAGATTTTTTATTAAAATTCAGGATGCCGATCACTCAGAATTTGTTCTTGAATCGAGAGATATTCGCAGTGGTAAAATTTATTATAAAGGGCAAAATGAATCCACCTTTTATTCAAAAAAACTGGCTCGGTTTATTAGTTACCCAAAAAATAAGACCGCACTACTGAATACCACATTAGAGCATTTTAAAATTCAACTTAAACCCTATACAACCTATGAAATTATTGTTCATTTCCCGAATCCCAATAACAATAAAATTAAGCCGGGATTTTCAATTTATACAGTAGATAATTGGCTATTGGTAAAATTGAAATCTGAATCCATTACTAATTTGTTGACAGGATTATTTTTTGGAGTATTGTTTGTCTTGGGCTTGCTCAATTTCATATATTTTTATATTCACAAGGATAGAACTTATTTTATATACTCTATTTATATTCTTTCGGTTGTCTTTTACCAGTCGTCTATTTTAGGGTTGATTAACTACACTGTATTTTCCAGATATTTTGTAATAAATAGTATCCTGGTAAATATTTCCTTATTGCTGTCTGTAATTTTTTATTTACTTTTTTTGATGGCTTTTGTAGGGGTAAAACAAAAATTCCCTTCTTGGACAAAGTCAATTTATTATTTGATAGTAATTCAAATAATTAGTATGGTTATTTACTCGATTTTAGTAATTATTGACATTGAATTACAGAATTTAGCAATATTTATTAGAAGTCTATTTTTATTAATTATCCTCCCTTTTATAGCATTTTATATTTACGAAATTTATAGAAAAGGTAATAACATTGATCAAATAATAATGATTGGATCCTCTGTTTTGCTAATTTCTGGTACAATTGGTTTGATTTCAAATGTTTTTAATTTTGGTTTAAAATCTGATTTAATTTTTCAAATTGGCATCGTAATCGAATTGATTATTTTTAGTATTGGCTTGAATTTGAAATCCAGATTTTATGAGAAAGAAAAAAGAATAGTCCAGTTGAAATTAATTGATCAACTTCAAGAAAATGAAAAACTTCAGTTTTCAATTAAGCAGCATTTAGAAAAGCAAGTTCACAAACGGACATCGGAAATTCAAATACAAAATGAAGAGTTGCTTCAGCAACAGGAAGAACTATCGGCTCACAGGGATACATTAGAAGAGCAAAACCACATTATTGCCCAGAGCATGACCGAATTGGAAACCATAAAATCTAAATTGGAGATAACTGTAAAAGAACGTACTATGCAGTTAAAAGAGGCCAATCATGAATTGATCCAGCACAATAATCAACTTGAACAATATGCATTCATCACGGCTCACAATTTACGCGCACCTGTGGCAAGGCTTAAGGGTTTGATGTACATTTTGGAGCATACTAACGGAATTAATAAATCGAATAGAGAGGTGGTTAATAAAATCGTAAAATCTGCGCATGAGATGGATGACGTGCTTTCAGACATGAATGCAATTCTGGAGCTTAAATACAAAATTTTCGGAAAGGCTTATAAGGTTGATATCAAAATTGTGATTGGTAAGGTAACAAAAATATTGAACCACAATATTCATCAAAGTAAGGCCAAAATTAAGCTTAAACTTGAAATCAAACATATAATTGCCAATGAACCCTATTTGGAAAGTATAATATATAATTTGGTAAGCAATGCTATTAAATACAGGTCTAGTGAGAGAGAACTAAATATTGTGATTTCTTCTTGTAGGAATGGCAATACGGTTTTGCTTAAAATCTCTGACAATGGAATTGGGATAGATCTTTCAAAGTATAAAGAAAAACTTTTTGGACTTTACCAAAGGTTTCATGACCATGTAGCAGGAAAAGGCTTGGGGCTATACTTAGTAAAAACCCAGGTCGAGGCCCTGGGCGGAACAATTCAGATTGATAGTAAAACTCAAATTGGCACCACTTTTATCATCTCCTTACCCAATAATTCTTAGCATCTGTTATTCTTAGAAACATTAAACCCCAATTGAAACTTCCTTGCTCCTGGAGCAAAAGAGACTTTTAATGAAAGCCTAATGTAATTCGTCAATTTGTTACTAACTTTAATAAATGTCTGCGTTTATTTTCATTAAAATCAATGGATTACAATGGTAATTATCAAGCAAATAATAATTGATCTCATGGCAGTTGTTTTTCAACAAACTAAAGGCTAGTGTAAAGAGTCTTTAAAAGACGAATTATTAGGATTATAAGTCCAGTCAAAC
>CAZDRA010000147.1:0-10196 GCA_964507705.1 uncultured Roseivirgaceae bacterium
GAGGCGAGTAATTTTACTTCAGCTCCTGATTTTCCTTTCATTCTCAATACACCATCCCAGAAATTCTCTGCGGTGGCCTTTTCTTTTATATCCTGAAGATCTGAACTTGAGACCATTATATCTTTAAACATTTTACCTTCTAACTCTGCAGGAGAATATTTAAGAACATCTTTGCATATTTCATTGGCACTTTTAATTGTAAAACTTGTAGTAAGTTCAAACAATACAGTACTACTCAATACAATTTTTTCTCTCGAATCTCTATCGAGTTGGTCTCTTTCAATCTTTTCCTGAGTCGCTTGGAGTTCTTCCATGTTTTGTCTCATTTCCTCTTCCTGGGCTCTCATTTGCTCTGTCATCATAGTTGATTCCTCGAGCAATTTTTGCGTTCTTTCATTCACTTTTACAGATGAAATCGTCGATGCTATGTTTTCTGCTATTCGCTCTATGAATTCAATTTCAAACTCTTCATACTCTCTAAATGAAGCCATTTCGATTACCCCATGTATTTCATCATTCAGTTTCAGTGGAACTATCAATACACTTCGCGGATTGGCCTCTCCAAGACCTGAGGTAATGGATACATAATCGTCTGGCACTTCCGTCAGATAGATAACATCTCCCTCTATCCAGGCCTGACCCGACAACCCTTCTCCCTTATGTATTTTTTTCTCTAAAAATTTCTTCTTATCCCATGCATAACAAGCCGCCAGCTCCATATAACTCTCCTCAGAAGCTGCATCGTCATTTTCTATAATAAATAATGCTCCTTGATTTGCATTGATATACTTTACTAAATTAGAAATTATTTCATCGGCCAATTTTTCAAAATTGTCGTTATAACTTCTTAGAATATCGCCAAATTTAGCTAACCCGCTTGTTGCCCAGTTTCTTTTTTTGTCTTCTTCAGCTACTTTTTTCAAGTTAGCTCTCATTTCAAGCAAAGCATTTCCAAGCATATCACTATCACTCAAAGGCTTGAATTCGCTATCATACTTTCCGTCACCAATATTTTCAGCAAAAATGGTTATTTCTCCAAAACCTTCTGCCATCGAAGAAAGAGAAGTGGCCATGTCACCAATTTCGTCATTGGAAACTTTATTGATATCAATTTTCACCAAATCACCATTGCCTAAATGATCTATTACTGCCCTGAGATAATCGAGAGGTTTTGTAATTGTGCCAGAAATAGAAAATGCCAAGACAAAACCAATAATTAGCAACACAACACCCAGTATTGCAGTTGTATTTATCAATTGCTTGAAATTTGACATTAATCCTGCATCGGTACTTGTCTTTTGTCCTTTCAAATAATCATTGATACTTTCCAGTAAAGCAATCAAATCGGTAGATCTAGGTAATACTTCACTTTCAATTGACTCTTCGGCCATAAATTTCTTTATCGGATCTTCATAATCTTCAAAAGTGTTCAGATCAGTCATGATGCCCTGCTCAATATCAAGTAGCGATTCAAACTGAATAAATGCAGAATCCGGACTGACAATATCATCTCCATATTCTACTTGCGATGAATACTTAAGTATCCTGTTCTTAACCTCAAGGTATTCATGATCGTGAATCGCTCTCAAGGCATTTTTGTCATCTTCATTTGTCTGGAGATAAACCCAATTTGTCATCAGCATCTTTGACCTTGTCACCAATAAGATGAAATCGTTTACTGCCTCAGTAATTGGATTTATTACTTCCTGAGATTGTTTTATAATTGCATTTCCTTTGTAGATTGTATAAACACTATAGGTTGCATTTGCGCTAAAAATGATGATAATTGCAAAAAATCCCCATATTATTTTTCGCCTAATTGTAAATCTTATTCCTTTCATTTGATAGGATGTTATTGAATATTATAATTATTAATGTGCCCTGATTATAAAAATTCGATTTTACTTTTTCTTAATTTTTAACCAATTTATGAAATAACATTTAATATAATAAAAATATGAAATTTGGCTTTATGTAAGAAAAAGAGAATCGTAATCATAAAAATCCCAATACAGATTCTATTTATTGATAAAAAAATTCAATTGAAAATTGTAACTAATTCATCGAAATGGTAAATCCTACACCACAGATATTATAGTTAATACAATTTAATAGTTTAAATCTCCTATCTAAAAATAACTTCAATGCCCTTCCCAACTGGACTCAGAGAGTTTAGACATTCTTTTCCTTATAGTAAAAAATCCACACTGAACACATCTCTGAATATAATTTACGCAATAATTACAGTTCCTAGTTCATAAAATTTTTCTAAATAATAAATTACTGCTTCACGAAAACGCAATCATTGTCTGACCTTTTCAAAATATCCAATATGTATTTTTTATAGCATCATTGTAAAATATATCCCTTCATTTGTTCAAAATATTACACATATCGTTTTTCTATTATTAATAAACGATCATTAATATTAACTTTGGCGAATCAAAATAAATGCAATGATTGATAAGTTAGAAGCTATAAAGCACAGGTTTGAGGAAGTAGGACAACTAATTGTACAGCCGGATGCAATGTCTGATATGAAACATTTTTCTAAGCTAAGTAAAGAATACAAAGACTTGGAAAAAATTGTTGAAAAGTACGAAAGCTATAAAAACATATTGGCCGGGATAAAAGGCGCCAAGTCAATGCTTGAGACTGAAAAAGATGAAGAATTTCGTGAATTGGCAAAATTTGAGTTAGATGAACTTCATCCTAAAAAAGAAAAAATAGAAAGCGAATTGAAACAACTGCTCATCCCGAAAGATCCAAATGACAGTAAAAATGCAATTTTAGAGATAAGAGCTGGAGCAGGTGGAGATGAAGCATCTATTTTTGCAGGAGACTTACTGAGAATGTATCAGAAATTTTCTGAGAAAAAGGGATGGAAAATGTCAGTTTCTGATTACGTAGAAGGCACAGCAGGCGGCTACAGTAGGTTAGTCGCAAATATTAGCGGAAATAATGTATATGGCTTACTGAAATATGAAAGCGGCGTGCACAGGGTTCAGCGTGTTCCTGCAACAGAAACTCAAGGCAGAGTCCATACCTCAGCGGCAAGTGTTGCAGCATTTCCAGAGATGGATGATTTGGAAATTGATATTGACTTGAATGATGTTCGCAGAGATGAATTTTGTTCGTCGGGCCCAGGAGGTCAGTCAGTAAATACGACCTACTCGGCGATTCGATTGACACATATTCCATCTGGAATAGTTGTACAATGCCAGGATCAGAAATCAAAGCTCAAAAATTATGACAAGGCGATGAAGGAGCTAAAGTCCAGAATTTATGCCATCGAATTAAAAAAGCAACAAGAAGAAATCGGAGCAGAGCGAAAATCTATGATTGGCAGGGGTGATAGGTCTGATAAAATAAGAACCTATAATTACCCCCAGGGAAGAGTTACTGATCA
Organism: uncultured Roseivirgaceae bacterium; assembly: GCA_964507705.1. Lineage (GTDB taxonomy): Bacteria > Bacteroidota > Bacteroidia > Cytophagales > Cyclobacteriaceae > JAAUQL01. The sequence goes on from CAZDRA010000147.1 coordinate 3,410, forward strand.
CCGAATTGGCTACTCTCAACATAATTTACCCCATGTGATGGATGGCAATATTCTGGAGTTTATTGAACAACTTGGTATCGCTGAAAATGCAGAAAAGCTAAAAGAAGGCCAGGTCGATTGATGATCGCAAAAATAACATTGACTAATCCTGTAATTTATTTTATTCTACTTGTAGCAGGACTATCCGTGCTCAATTGCAAACCGGAGGAGGAAATCATAGATTTTGATTTTGTGAATGGCTTGGAGTTTTCTAGTGACACTGTACTTTTCGACACAGTATTCACAGGAGTAGGAAGTGCTACCAAAAGAATGAAAATTTATAATCCCAGCAAGAATGCGCTTAAAATCACCAACATAAAAATCGCAGGTGGTGAAGCTTCTCCATATAATATTTTAATCAATGGAACAGAACCTGATGCTTTGGAAGAGGTTCTCATTTTGGGCAAAGATTCTGTCCTGATTTTGGTAGAAGTATTTATAGATCCCCAAAATAAAAACACTCCTTTTCTTGTCAATGATTCTATAATGTTTGAAACCAATGGAAATATCCAGCATGTAAAATTGGTTGCCTGGGGACAGGATGCAAACTATCTGGGAGACGTGATACTGGCATGTAACACCACCTGGACTAATGAAAGACCTTATGTAATCTTCAGTTCAATTTTGGTAGATACGCTTTGTGATTTGAATATTGAGAAAGGCGCAAAAATATTTGGCGCAAAAGGAGCATATATTTATGTAAAAGGAAGTATAAATGCAATGGGCACATCAGATGATCGTATTATTTTTAGAAATGAACGCCTCGATCCTGCTTATGAAAATATTCCTGGACAATGGGGAGGATTGATGTTTTTGGAAGGTAGCCATGGGAGTTTCATGAATTTCACCACCATTAGAAATGCTGAATTTGGTATTCGACTTGGATCCCCGGATCAGGACACTATACCTGATATTGTTCTGAAAAATGTCATCATTGAAAACATGAGTAATTCCGGTATTCTATCCTTTACATCAGATTTATATGCAGAAAATGTCCTCGTTAATAATTGTATAAATCTGAATTGCGGGAATATTGCTGGAGGAAATTATACTTACAAACATTGCACATTTGCTAATTACAGTTTCAATTTCTTTAGGCAAAATCCTACATTTTTTATATCAGATAATATCATATTAGACGATAATTCTTCAATTATTGAAGACATTAATGTGAATATTATAAACTCAATTATTAATGGGAACCTGGAAAATGAAATATTAATTAATTTGGATGGAGAAGCTGAATATATATTTAATTTTTCTAATAATATCTTTAAAACTACAATTACAGATTTGGATACGCTTGGTAATATTTTAAATGTAAACCCGCAATTTATTGACCCGCCATTGTACAATTATCGATTAGATACGCTTTCACCAGCAAAAGACAAAGGAGTGCCGATTGGGATAGAATTTGATTTAGACGGCATCAAACGAGATACATTCCCGGATATGGGGGCGTATGAAAGAATCGAGTAATTATCTTGAATTCTATGATAATTAACTCCAATAAACCTGCCGGAAACAGGCGGATTCGTAGTAAAACTATTATACATTGTAATAATTGACGAAATAGTTTCCAATAAAGTATTTCAAGTTTTTTATATAAATACCATGAAAATTTTTCAAAAAGAAATTACTTTGAATGCATATCCGAGAGGATTCCATTTGATCAGCAATGAAATCATTCATAAATTCCAGGAGCTGAAGAAAATTAATATAGGGATGTTGCATGTGTTTATTAAGCACACCTCGGCAAGCCTGACATTGAATGAAAATGCCGACCCTACAGTTCGATTGGATTTTGAAAGTCATTTTAATAAAATGGTCCCGGAGAATATGGCATATTACAAACATGATTATGAAGGATCAGACGATATGCCGGCGCACATAAAATCTTCCATACTTGGAAGTTCGGTAAGCCTTCCGATTACCAATGGGAAATTCAATGTTGGTATCTGGCAAGGAATTTATTTATGTGAACACAGAAACAATGGCGGGGCCAGAAAGCTAGTATTGACAGTTTATGGAGAAAATTAAATTATGAATAAAAGACTGCTTTTACTCAGCAATTCCACAATGGTTGGCGAGCAATATTTAGGGTGGCCAGAACATCACATAAAGGATTTTTTAAAAGATGTAAAAAAAGTACTATTTATTCCATATGCCGGTGTTACAATATCCTATGATGAATATGCAAAAGTTGTAAGCGAGAGATTTAATAATTTTGGGTATCATGTAGACTCCATTCATCAAATTAATAGTGATGATATATCCGGATATGGTGCAATTATTATTGGTGGTGGCAATACGTTTCAACTGGCGCATCAATTACAAAAAAATAACCTCATGAAAAGAATCCGTCTTGAGGTAGATAACGGTATGCCTTATATTGGATGGAGCGCAGGTGCTAATATTGCCTGTCCGACAATAATGACCACGAATGATATGCCTATTGTAGAGCCTGTATCCTTTGACGGCTTAGGACTTGTTCCTTTTCAAATCAATCCTCATTATACTGAGGCTACCATTCCAAATCATGGTGGAGAAAGCAGAGATATGCGTATAAAGGAATTTGTATCTCTTAATAAAAATTCTACAGTTGTTGCCTTGCCAGAGGGTTCCTTATTGAGATGCGAAAAGAATGAATTACACTTTTATGGAGTAGGTCCATGCAAATTATTTTCTCAAGGAAACTTACCAAAGCAATTTTTCGATGGTTATAATCTTAGCTCTTTACTAAAATCGTAATGATGCGACTAAAAATCTCCACTAATTTTTCCGCCCAGACTGGTGCTGGATTTTAAATCTTATTACAATCTGCTTCAAACTTTGCGTTCGTTACGTCTGGGAGATCTCCCGAGGTGAGATTTATAACTTTCACTCCTTCTAACCACATTATTTACACATTGACCTTCCATGTGGTTTTGGCTACCAGCCTACCGCCAGATAGGTTCGCTTTTTTATGCCTTGAGAAAGCGTAAAATTACTTCGTCAATTCTGTAAACCTTATTTTCCGGACAACCCCTAACAAGAAAGTCGCACCTTAGTAAAGCGACTTCCGTAATATTGAAAATATTTTATGACTGAAACTATTTTTTATTTAGCACCATTATTTCTTGTGTGGGTGGGCTGGTTATTCCGGCATGCTTCATTGCTTCCTTCAAGTCTGATTTTTCAAGAAAGGATGTGATGTTTTTTTGCTTTTTGCTATTGAAAATAGCGACAACATTAAGTGGATTGTCTAAGTCTTTTCCCAACGCAGTCAGTGACAGATGATATTCAGTTCTCACGTTTTGATGTTTGTCAAACTCCTGTTTCCAAAAATCATAATCTTTAACCGTGTGTTGGACAATTAAAAAATAATCACCTTCCGGAATACCTGAAGAACCAACTTTGAAGTAGCGAAAAGAGGGTTTACTGATAACGCCCGCTGCCTGCATCAATTCTGCGGAGTGAGGATCAGTAAAAAAGCTTTGTGCGCTTTCGATATTATTGAGCTCAAATACAACTGTTATAAAATTCGGATCATCGGCCCCTCTAAGTAAAAGTTTTTCTTTGACCCCTGATTTTTGCCTTCTTTCACCATCTTTTTTATAGGCAATTTCCCAGGTTTCAAAATCTGCAATACTATGTTGCACAATGACGCAGTTCATACCACCGGTTATTTGATCGGAATAGGAAAATTTATTGTGCGAATTATTACTATTTTGAGAATAGGATATGGATATTGAAATTATCACTACTAGTCCCGATACGAGTATTGTTTTTAAGTTTTTCATTTTTATAGTGGTTTACTTTATGGCAATTATTGCACTTGTAGGTCCTGTTAATTTCATTATTGATGTTTCTTTAAATCCAATGTCTTTTGCCCATTCATTAAAATCGGCAAAAGAAAAATCAAAGCCTTCTTTTGTTTCGATAAGCATATTCAAAGACATCATCAGGCCAAAAGCATTTTCACGTCTGTTGTCATCAATAATATTTTCTATCACCATCAAAACTCCTCCTTCCGGAAGTGCATTATATGCCTTTTTAAGAATCATTTTTTTGTTTTGCAATCCATGATCATGAAGAATATTTCCCATGGTGATTACATCGGCAGATGGGATATCACCCTCGATAAAGTCTCCTGCCTGAATTGATACTTTATCAGCAAGTTCCATCATTTCAATGTTTTCCATTGCAATAGCTGAAACGGATGCCGTGTCAAAAGTAATACATCTCATGTGTGGATTATTCAAGGCTATTTGGGCAGATAAATGTCCACCCGCACCTCCAATATCACACAAGGTACTGTAACTTGAAAAATCAAATTGATTGGCCAACATCATAAAATTACCCATTTGAATTCCTGCCATAGCTTTCAAAAATTCTCGAAGCTTGGGTTCATTAGCATTGAAAATATCAAATATGTCAGCGTCTGAATTTTTCGTTTCATTTTGAGGGAGTCCTGTCTTCAATCCATCTTCGAGGGTGTTCCAGAATGGATATAATCTGTGATTGCACATTTCTAACATTCCGCCGGCATAACTCGGTTTGTTCTTGTCAAGAAATAAATTGGCATCCTCGGCATTGCTGTACATGGCTGTTTCTTTTAACCCACTTCTTTCCAGAAAACCCAGTGCTACCAGCGTATCAAGAAAATCATAAAGACTTCTATCGTGAAGACCTAGCTTATTTTTAATTTCATCTCCCGATAATTCTCCATGGGCCAGATGGGTAAATAGCCCCATGCTAATGGCGGTGAGCAATGTTTTTGATGCCCAAAACCCCATGCCAATTTGCATTATTTTGGAGGGGTTAATTTGTGTTTCAGTAGCTGTTTCCATTTTCTTATTGATTAGAGGTTTGTAAATAGTTTTTTACATGCGCATCAAGCTAAATAGACACATTTTGCTGCTGAGAATTTAGCTATTACGTTTAATAGTAATTGTTAAATCAAATATTGAAAGAATAATTTCCGGGCAGAAAAATAAGGAATGAACGCACCTAATCTGGGATTGAACGTCTCAATTATTGGAATGAAAAATTATTATTTATTTGGAAGTAAAAGCTGAACACTGGTCCCTTTGTCAGAACTACAAATGGTGATGCTCCCATTATTAAGTTGTATAAATTCTTTTACAAGAACTAAACCTAATCCGGAACCTCTTTCTCTGTTTGTGCCAAGCGTACTTTTGTTTTTCTGAAGATAAAATAAGGTTTCTATTTTTTCTTTACTGATACCAATTCCGGTATCGCTGATGTTAACTTTAATATTTTTGCCTTCGTCAAATATGTCAACATCGATTGTACCCTTTTTTGGAGTGAACTTGATGGAATTATTAATTACATTTCTCAACACACTAAAAATCATATTATAATCTGCATAAGCAATAGCTTTACTTTCTCCAGAGAGTACGAAATGAATTTTTTTTGATTCCAAAAAATCCTTGAAAAGGTGCTGGACTTCCTTGACCATCTTATGAATGTCAATCTCCTGCGGCATACAATTAAGTCCGTCTTGTTGACTCATTGACCAATTCAATAAATTATCGAGCAGTTGATTTACATTTTTTGCTGCATAACTAATCTTCGGTCCCAACTCTTTCAGTTTATTTAGTTTGCCTGATGAGTTATAATATTGAAATAGTTCAGCAATTCCCTCCAATGCTGTAACCGGACTTCTAAGGTCGTGTCCGATAATGGAAAATAAGTGATCTTTTGTGCTATTCAATTTTTCCAATTCTTTCGTTCTAAGTTTTACGTGGTCTTCCAATTGTTCAAATACGATAGAATTTTGGATTGAAAGTGCAATTTGTTGTGACAGTGTCATCAATAAATCTTCGTCCGCTTGATGAAAAAAATTAATATCTTCACTTTCACAAGACAAAACGGCAACCAGTTCGTTATTCGCCATCAGCGGAAGGGCCACTTGGCTTTCAGCATTTTCAAGTCGAGGAAGATTGATGTTTTTTAGACCATTATTTTTGCCTTTAGTGAATGCATTGGCATATCTTCGATAATGTGACAATCGAGAAATTCTTAATTTTTTCTGATTACTTGCCACCACCCCAGATATGCCTTGGTTAAAGGGTATCTCTATACCAATTCCTGAGTTTTTAAAACCCCTGCTTGCAAATACATTAAGGACAGTATTGTTTTTTGATGGGAAGAGCAGCATGGTATGTTTCAAATTAAATTTGCTGTCCAATAAAGCTAATATATTATTCAACTTTTCTTCTAGAGAAGATAGGTTTCCCAATACCATGGAAACATCTCTTAGCAGATCGTTTTTTCTTTTTTCTTCTTTGAGTTCTTTGGTTAATTGATCAATTGATTTTTCCATTTTGTACTATGGTTTTAATATCATCAACCCTGCAAATAACTGCTGACTGCAATTTAAAAACATCTTCGAGTCCTTGCATCGAGGCTATTGCCTTGATAATCATATCCATTTCATTAAAGATTGGCCCGTCATGTTTTTCTTCTTTATAACTCAAAATTAGTTTCCAAATGGTAAATGATTCAGGACATGTAAGTGCCACTGTGAATCGTGGATTTTCATCAATATTTTTCCATGTTTTATTAAAAAATTGCCGAGAAATAGCTATGTGTTTTTCATCAACATAATGTACCTGAGAAATGTAGGTTACGTTAGGAATTCCATCAGCCGATACGGTGGCAAGAGTTGGTGGAATTACGCCTTGAAAGGCAGGCAGCATCTCAGGTGTTATAGTATTCTTCATAGTATCTTAGTCAATTA
>CAZDRA010000148.1:0-10140 GCA_964507705.1 uncultured Roseivirgaceae bacterium
AAAGGGGCCTATACTGGACAAGGAAGGTATATTGTATCCAACAATGGAGAAAGTGGAGGCTTTGATAAGGATGTGCATATTAAAACAGGAAAGCCTTCTCGAGGCCCAGAAGACATGGGCTCTTTGGCCGAATGGGATGGCGAAACCTGGCGCATTATAGAAAGAAAACAATATACAGACGTAACAGGCCCGGGAGGAATTTATGGAAATGAAAAGGACGATGATCCAATCTGGAGTATGGGTTGGGATAAGAGATCGATAATTTTAAAAGTATTGGATCATGGAAAATGGTACACTTATCGTTTACCAAAATCGTCGAACGCCTATGAAAACAAAGGAGGATATTATACGGAATGGCCAAGAATTAGGGAAGTCACTGACGGCAAATACCTCATGGATATGTTTGGTATGTTTTATGATTTTCCTAAATCTTTTTCAGCTCAAAATTCTTCAGGGTTAAGTCCAATATCAACGCACCTAAGATATACAGCTGATTTTACTGCCTGGAATGGTCAATTGGTAATAGGAAATGATGAAACCACATTTTGTGGAGGTGCATTAGGTAATAAATTCGTTGGGCGTTCATGGTCAAACCTGTGGTTTGGTCAATGGGAAGATCTTAAAAAATGGGGTCCTGTAAAAGGGTATGGTGGTCCATGGAGCAACGACGCTGTTAAAAAAGGACAAGCATCAGATCCTTATCTTTTCAATGGCTATGATAATAAAGTGTTGCATCTAGCACATGATAGCTTTGGTCCGGTAACCTTTACAATAGAATATGATGCTAACGGAAATAACCAATGGGCTAAATATAAAAATATCATCGTGCCGGCAAAAGGGTACGAGTATTTTATATTTCCCAATGACTTTAAGGCGCAGTGGGTAAGAATTACTTCTGATACCGATTGTCGTGTAACTGCAAATTTCCAGTATAATGAAAAAGACTATTCCCCAATGGATCAGCATAATTTATTTGATGGTCTTGCAAGTATTCATTCAAAAGGAAAGATTAATTATGGGATGATTATGACGGCCTCCCATAACCTCAGCCTTCAAATGGTTGATTTTAAAAAGGGCAAAGAGACCTACTACGAACTGGATGAAAAGCTGAACTTCCAGCTTCCCAAAGAAAATAAAGCAGAAGAGGTAAAGGCAATTTGTAAATTCTTTAAAGAATTTGAAGAAGATGAAGCCTCCATTATCATGGAATATAATGGTGTAAGAGTCCGCCTTCCTAAAGGTGACCCTGCATATAGTAAGTCATTTGATGGTGTGTGGCCCAGGGGTATTCGCGAGATAGAATCCGAACGGTTTATGATGAATATCCATGGTACGTTTTATGAAATGCCCCGTGCAGCAGGGTTAAACTCCTTACGCCCTGTAACTTCTCACAATAAAAAAATCATTGATTATGCCACATGGAGAGGAATGTTAGTGCTTTCGGGAATTGAGAGTAAAGCCAAAAAAGGGAAACATATTTTTAAATCAAAAAACAATAGTACCGGCCTTTGGTTTGGTAATGTTGATGACATGTGGAAATTGGGTAAACCGGTAGGGCAGGGAGGCCCATGGAAAAACACCAATGTTATTGCGCACCAACCTTCAGACAAATATTTGATGACGGGATATGATAAAAAAACCATGGAACTCGTTGCCGATAAAGATGTGAAAATTACTGTTGAAATAGATGTAGATTTTTATGGATGGCATGAGCTGAAAACTTTCTCATTGAAGGCAGGAGAAAAAATAACTTACAATTTTTCGGAAGGGTTTAATGCCCATTGGATTCGCTTCAAAACAGATAAAAACTGTAAAGCAACAGCTTGGCTGACTTATGAGTAGTCACTAAAAAGAGACAAATGGCACTAAATAAATTATAATTAATACATCTAAAATCAATATGAGAACAATATTTAACTCCATGAAAATTGCACTTCTTGCCTTGTTTTTAACATTAATATCCTGCACCAAAAATGAGTCAAAAGACCCAGGGGCAAAAAATAATACAAAGCAACCAGAGGGAGTAAATGAAACTCCGGAAATTCCCCGCATAGATTTTGTGGAAATGCTGGAAGTTCAAACCCATGAAAGCAATCAGAACACGATTTGGTATGATGATTTTTCATCTAAAAAGGATTACATGGATTCAAAAGGAGAAATTGATTTGGATGAAAATTTTGGAACAAACGGAGGCTCAGCTGACGTAGGATTTAACAAAGGAGATGTAGACGGTAAAGGAAATCGAAAAGTTGCTTTTGGGGATTTTCCGGGTAGTTCCGCTACTATAAAGAAAGGCGAGCAATTTGATGAAATCTACTGGAGAATTTATGTCAAACATGAACATGGCTGGGAAGGTTCTCCAGCAAAAATGTCGCGGGCAACCAGTATTGTTTCCAGCAAATGGCAACAGGCCATGATCGCACATGTTTGGAGTGGTGCTGATAATTCCCTAACCCTGGATCCCGCTCGGGGTGTTGATGGTCAAACCGATCAGGTTAAAACAACCAAATACAATGATTTTGATAACCTGGCTTGGCTTGGGAACAAACCCGCATCCAATTTTAAAATTTCGTCAACCGAAGAGTCAGGTTATTGGGTTTTGGTAGAATCGAGGGCAAAACTAAATACGCCCGGAAAAAGCGACGGCATCAATCAGCTTTGGATAGATGGGCGACTTGAGTCGGAACGCCGAGACCTGAACTTTAGAGGCAGTTATATCAAGCATGGTATCAATGCGGTGTTTCTTGAATCTTACTGGAACAAAGGATCATTAAAAACCCAGGGCCGCTGGTTCGATAATTTTGTTATTTCGACCACCCCAATTGGTCCGGTTATTTGCTCGGCTAATCCAACTTTATTCAAAACACCATATTTCGGTCCTGGTGAATTGGCGGGTTGGGAAGTTGAACTTGCCTCAGATTATGATGGCAACGATGTTGTATTCAAATCTAATTTCTTGGGAACTGAAGAAAAAGTAACTATTATTCAAAACAGCGGTATTTTTTCTGGTTCCTTAGACGGCAATTCAGCCCTTTCATCGAACAATATTTATTTTAGCAAGGTTCGCCAGCAAAGTTCAAACGGAGAGTGGTCAGATTGGAGCAGGTGGCATCAGGGATTTAAAGTAGAATAAGAAATTCAGTGGTTATCAATTAAACCAGATTAAGCTAAATGAAAAAGATACTTGTAGCAATTATCCTGATAGTAACGGGTCGGTTATATGCCCAACAGGCTCCCTATCCCTCAAGCAAATTCATTAAATCAATTGATTGGGAATTGGATACCAAAATACAAAATGGTCTGGGTAGTGACCAATGGCCGATGACCTGGGCCGCAGACGATAATATATATGCCGCCTGGGGTGATGGCTGGGGCTGGAATGGTGAATTAAAACCCGAAGGAGGTATAAAAGGTAACAAAAAGAGAAGCATAGGTAACAGGTATGCCACCAAATTTATCAGGAGAAGACCTTTGGGGTACAGGCCCTGGCCGGGATTTTGGAAAGCCCGACGCACTCATCGCATTCGATAACAAGATTCTTATGTTTTGGACAAATGGAGATAGTAAATATGATCATGATTCTTATTCCGCAGTATCATTAGATAGTGGGAAGTCATGGACATTGGGAAAGAGGAGGTTGTTTAATTATGCTCCTGCAGGATTCCGTGTTCGAGGCATCTGCCAGTATGGCAAAGGGTATGAAGGAGCCATTGATGATTATATCTATATTTATTTTGGATTAAACCGACATCCGGATATTTACTTGGCGAGAGTGAAGAAGGATCATATTTTCGATGCGTCTTTCTATGAATGGTATGCGTATACAAAAAACGATGGTTCTGCATTCTGGACTTATGACTTCTCAAAAAAGGCTATCGTTTTTCATGATAATAATGCTTATTTATGGCATTTAAGTGTCAATTATAACCCAGGTCTTAAAAGGTACTTGTTAGCCAAGCCGCATTTTTCGGAAGGTGATATGCGAGATAGTGTTCGTGCGCCTGAAACGAAAATATCGAGCCTCGGCATATTCGATGCTCCTACTCCATGGGGGCCTTGGACAACTGTAGTTTATGAAGAATACTTCATTGATGACTTTGTTAAATTTAACTATATCATTCCAAATAAGTATTTAAATGAGGATGGTAAAACTTTCTGGTTGGGTTGGTCAGGATGGCCTGAATATGATAATATAAACTTTATAAAGGGGCATTTTATTTTGTTTAAATAGTGAAAAATATAAATATATAACTTAGAAAAATTAATATCGTCCTAAATGTTACCTCTCTAATCAATAGTCAAATGAAAAATATACTTGTAATTACTTGTCTGTTTATTTCGTATTTCACTGAGTCAAACTCACAACCATTCAACTATTCAGTTACACCGACTTTTGACCAGTTCAATAATATCCGTCAATATTTATGTAAGATGGCGAGCGATATCACTGACAATTCGCTAACAGAGGTTAATAACCTTCAGGATTGGGAAGCTGTTCGGGATCAGCGCTACAAGGAGTATTTAGAAATGATGGGACTTCAAGACAAGCCTGTTAGCGGCAAGCGAATGCCTCCAAAAGTGATAAGAACAGGGGTAATCAAAAAAGATGGTTACAGAATAGAAAAGTTGTATTACGAATCTTCACCAGGCTTGTATGTTCCTGCCAATCTTTATATTCCGGAAGGGATTAAAAAGCCAATGCCGGCGATTCTATATGTTTGTGGGCATTCACATACACAAAAACATCACTATCAGGCGCATGCAAAAAATTTCGTTCAGAATGGTTTTGTCTGCCTGGTCATAGAGACAATACAAAGAGGAGAAGTAAAAGGAGAGCATCCAGGAACACTTCAACAAGGTTTGTATCAATGGTATAGTCGGGGATATAATCCCGGAGGTGTTGAAATATGGAACGGTATGCGCGGGATAGACTTGCTATGTGAAATGCATGAAGTGGACAAAGATCAAATTGGGGTTACTGGCATTTCAGGTGGAGGTTCGCAGAGTTGGTATTTACCTGCAGCAGATGTGCGTATAAAAGCTGCTGCGGCAGTTGCAGGAGCAGGATCATTGGCAGGACAAATATCTCAGCGAACTATTGATGAACATTGCGATTGCATGATGCCAATTAATACTTACCTCATTGATTTTCCAGATATTGCAGCTCTGATTGCTCCAAGGCCATTCATGATAGCCCAACCTTCAAGGGACGGATATTATTCCATAGAAGCTGTTCATGAACTCTACAATAAAATAAAACCAGTTTACACCTTCTATGGAAAAACGCAAAATATAATTATGGCAGATGCTCTGGGCGGACACAGCTATGGAACAAATGAAGAATTACGTTCAAGGATTTTATCATTCTTTATGAAGGAATTGATGGGAAAGGATGTATCACCGGAAGCCATTGGCCCAATTGATATTTCATTGGAATTGTCCAATGAAGAACTCATAGCGTACGTAGATGGACCACCCGCAGACGACAGGACAGTAACTATTCAGGATTCATTTGTGAAATTGGCTGATCCTCCCGAAATAAAAAGTGTTGAACAACTGGATATATATCGAAAGCAGGTAGAAGTTTTTTTAAGAGAAAAAACTTTTCGTGCATTTCCAACACAGGCTGTTCCCCTGGATATACGATTAGAATTTCGAACCAGTAATTTTTCAAAGTATGGGAGGCAAACTTATAGTTTTGTATCTGAAGATGGTTGGAGATTAAAATTTTTTCTGCAAAGAAGCCAGTCGCCTGACAAACCCCAGCCTCTTTTGTTAGTACTAAAAAATTCTGATGAAGAACGTTGGTCATCTGGTGCTTTAACTTCAGGAGTAAGAGGTAAAATGAATGTTGCCTTTTTTGAAGCACGTGGAATTGGCGAAACTGGTTGGTCTTCATCTTTGCAGAGTCATATTCGCAGGTCAGCAGCATGGACAGGTCGAACAGTTGCTTCCATGCGGGTTTATGACGTGCTCAGGTGTCTGGAAGCTTTACGTAATATACCAGGAATTGACCCAGACAAAATCAGTATTGCTGCCCAGGGAGATATGGCTGCAGTTGGTCCATATGCTGCCCTTCTCGATGGTAATGTAAAGGCCCTCATTCTTAAAAATCCACCAGCTACCCAAGATGTGGCAAGTCAGCCCGATGGCAGAGGCGAGGCAATAGAGATGCTCAACTGCTTGCGCATAACAGATTTGCCTCAGGTAGCAGGGTTAATGTATCCCAATGAAATTGTAGCAATAGGTGAATTTCCTGAAACCTATAAATGGACAGAAGAGCTCTATAAAAATTTAGAAAAGCCAGAGATATATAAAAAAGTGGAGAAAATTTCTGAATGGCTTGATGATTAAAAGTCCAATCAAATGATAAGGTATTTGATTGGACTTTTAATCACAAATTTGATAGCACCAAACCTTTTAAAAGGATAGGGATCCCATATATTGTAATGTCGGTATCAAATTAAAATTCCATTCTCCGTTAAGTTTTCGCAGAATTTATTTTATCTGCGTTTTAGCGGTAATTCTATGAAATGAAAATAACAGAAGTAAAAATATCCAAAGACTACCTAATTGCTCAACAGAGTAATGAAATAGATTATGAAGATAGTTTTCAACTAAAAACAGATTTACTGAAGAATGTACCCAAACCGAAAGATTGTTTGGTTGCTTTTTTTAAATCCTTCTCACCACTTTTAATCAAATTGATTATTTCCAGAGAAGTTATTGCCAAAAAATTGAGGTTGAAAACAGTAAATAAAATGTCTTATAAGCAAAGAAATAAACTTCTTGATAAATTTGAAGGAAATATTGGAGATAGTATTGCAATATTTGAGGTTTTGGATAAAAATGATATAGAATTATTAACAGGACAAACAGACAAACATTTAGATTTTAAATTATCATTTATCAGTTACAAAGAAGATGAAGACAAGATTGTGGAGTTAGCAACTACGGTAAAGTTTCATAATTTATTGGGAAAAATATATTTCTTTTTTGTGAAGCCATTTCACCGTTATTTTATGAAACGCCTATTAAAGAGAATGAATGAAGAATTAATTAAAATTGAGAAAAACATAAACTATGAAATGGTATGATATATTTTCAAATTTCTACGACTCTTCTTTAGAAAAATTATATTTTGAAAGCCGAATAAGAGCAGTAGAATTGTTGGATTTAAAAAATGGACAAACATTAGTAGATATTGCCTGTGGAACGGGTGCAAACTTTAAACACATTAAAGCCCTTAACATTGATTTAGATATTTATGGCACTGACTTGTCGGAAGGTATGCTAAAAAAAGGACAGGCTACTATAAACAAAAACAACTGGAATAATATTACATTATTTCAGGCAGATGCCAGAGAATTGACACCCTCATTTGTAAGAAAAAAAATAGATAAAAATCTAAGTTTTGACAGGATTATTTGTGTTTTAGGACTTTCAGTAATTCCTGATTGGGAGCAAGTTTTAGATAAAATGATTGACTTATTAGAAGAGAATGGAAAAATAGTAATAGTAGATGTATTTGCAGAAAAAAGGAATTTTAATACTTGGTTAGTCGAAAAATTTGCCCAGGCAGATTTGAATCGTAAAATTTGGCAGACACTTGAAAAAAGGACAAATAATTTTCACTATGAATATTTACCCGTAAAAAAGAGTAAAGTAGGAGGTAAATTATTTGTGGCCACTGGAATAAAAAAATAAAAACCACTAACCAATGGCTATAGTTAATATGGGTTTTGGTGCTTAACCTAAAGTGAAGTTCATAGAATAAAGTTCGCTAAAATTTCAATTTTACGTGTCTATTAAATAAAGAAAAAATTAGAAATTTGGCTAAGTGCAAGACCGAAAATTCTGTCCTTTGAAATCCCGCACTTACCAAAGCCAAGTCGAACCAGCAATATCAGCGGGAAATACTTTTATACAGGAATGAAGGTTTTTCGGCGAATTCAATTTAGATAATAATATAAAAGAAGTCTGGAATTTATTAATACACAAGATGAACTCCCGGGATTTACAATCGAAGAATCCAAGTTAGCCGGAATGGCAAATTATTGCACATATGTTCAAAATGGATAAAGTTGCTCTTTGAATGATTAAATAGTTAATTTAGAATATTGGATTAGCGAAATTCAGTAATTATTTATCACCATAATACTGCAAAATGTCTTTGAATAAATATTTACAATTTTTTGTCATCATATTTACTTTACTGGAAATTAGTTCATGTTCAGAAAAAGAAAACTCTAAATTAATAAGCGGAAAAAATTGGCCCACTTATCTGGGAGATCAGCATAACAGTCATTATTCTCCACTTTCGCAAATCAACAAGACTAATATTTCTCAGTTGAAAGTCGCATGGGAATATCGTACCGGAGACCTTAGTTTGAAGGAGAACACGCAAATACAATGTAATCCAATAATCATTGATGGAATATTGTATGGTTCTTCCCCGATGCTAAAAGTTTTTGCGTTAGATGCAGCCACTGGAAAGCAAAAGTGGATTTTTGATCCTTCAAGTTTTAAAGGTGTTTCCATGCACGTAAATCGCGGAGTGGTGTACTGGGAAGATGGCGAAGATAAGTGTATAATATTTACGGCAGGCCCATATTTATTTGCATTAAATGCTGATACCGGTAAGCTCGTTGAATCGTTTGGAAAATCTGGAAGAGCATCTCTCAAATCAAAGTTAGGGGTGTGGGCACAAAAACTATATGTTGTGTCCAGGACACCTGGAATAATTTTCAATGACCTGTTAATCATGGGCACGGCTCTTTCTGAAGGGCCAAAAGCTGCTCCAGGATATATCAGGGCATATGATGTGAGAACCGGCAAAGTTCAGTGGACTTTTAGGACTATTCCCAAACCGGGAGAATATGGCTACGAAACATGGCCAAAAGAAGCATATAAATCCGTCGGAGGAGTAAATTCATGGGCTGGATTCGCACTGGATAAACAAAGAGGAATTGTCTTTGTGCCCACCGGATCAGCATCATACGATTTTTATGGCGGAAATAGAAAAGGAGAAAATTTATTTGCCAATAGTCTAATCGCTTTAAATGCGAAAACGGGAGAACGCATATGGCATTTTCAGACCGTTCACCATGATCTTTGGGATCGTGATCTACCGGCTCCACCAAATCTGATAACCGTAACGCATAATGGAAAAGATGTAGACGCTGTTGCACAAATTACCAAATCCGGATTTGTGTTTCTGTTTGACAGGGAAACTGGCGAGCCACTTTTCCCAATCGAAGAACGAAAGGTTAAGTCATCAGACCTTGATGGTGAGGAAGCATGGCCTACTCAACCATTTCCATTAAAACCCCCACCTTTTTCAGGACAGAAATTAACTACCGAAAATATTACCGATATCAGTAAGGCATCGCATGATTATGTTGCAGGCATTTTATCTAATGTTCGTACAGGGGAACAGTTTATTCCACCAAGCAGAGAAGGAACGGTGATATATCCAGGACTTGACGGTGGTGGAGAATGGGGAGGTGCTGCATTTGATCCAAATACTAATATATTATATGTTAACGCCAATGAAATGGCATGGATTCTAACGATGATAGACATTAATCCTGCTAATTCAGATAGCCCAATGAGCTTAGGAGCGTCAACCTATCTGGCCAATTGTGCCATGTGTCATGGGCCAGATATGTCGGGCGATGCGACAGGAACTTACCCAACACTTAAGGGAGTTTTTGATAAATACTCAGAAGATGAAATAGAAAGTATTATAGTCAAGGGCAAAAATTTCATGCCAGGGTGGAAGCACATTGGCGATAAAAGGATAAAAGCTGTTATGAGCTTTATTGCAGGTAAAGAGGAAGCGACCGATGCCCATACCATTGACATAGAAGATAATGCTGAAATTGTGCCTTTTACCCATACCGGTTACAATCGCTTTTTTGATCATCTTGGATACCCAGCCATGAAACCTCCCTGGGGAACATTAAATGCAATTGACATGAATAAAGGAGAGATTCTTTGGCAAGTCCCTCTTGGTGAATTTGAAGAATTAAGTAAAAAAGGTATCCCAAAAACCGGAACAGAAAATTACGGTGGCCCAATTATTACAAATGGTGGATTGATATTTATAGGAGCTTCAAAAGATGAGCATTTCAGAGT
>CAZDRA010000149.1:0-9948 GCA_964507705.1 uncultured Roseivirgaceae bacterium
TTATTGCAATTGTTGGCACTTGTTTAGTTGCATCTTGTACCCAAAGAACTTGCCCTACTTACACAAAGGGATTATATGAAGCACCACAAGAACAACAAGTGAATGCAGTTGATAAAGAAAAAGTTTAAGAATTTTATATCAATGTAGACACATTGATCAAAAAATATCTAAAAGCGTGTATTAATAAGTTTAGCCGTTATGTCAGATAAAAGCCTTGCCAAGGGCTTTTGTCATTTTAAACCAAAAAAAAGGAGAGTAAATAAATTTACTCTCCTTTTTTGGTTTATTATTTTTGAATTTTATCCATTCATTGAAACCAAGAATTCCTCATTACTCCTTGTCCCTTTCAATTTATTTAATAAAAATTCCATGGCTTCAGTAGAATTCATATCTGACATGAACTTTCTTAATATCCACACTCTTTGTAAAAACTCCGGATCCATAAGCAAATCTTCTCGTCTTGTCCCTGATGCGGGTACGTCAATTGCAGGGTAAACTCGCTTATTGGACAATTTCCTGTCAAGCTGCAATTCCATATTTCCAGTACCTTTAAATTCTTCAAAGATAACCTCATCCATTTTAGAACCCGTTTCTGTCAAGGCTGTAGCAATTATGGTCAAAGAACCACCATTTTCTACATTTCTTGCTGCACCGAAAAACCTCTTTGGTTTGTGTAGTGCATTGGCATCAACACCACCAGACAATATTTTACCGGAAGATGGCACCACGGTATTGTGTGCTCTTGCCAACCTTGTAATAGAATCTAATAGAATCACTACATCATGACCACATTCGACCATTCTTTTTGCCTTCTCTAAAACGATATTAGCAACCTTTACATGTCTATCGGCCTGCTCATCAAAGGTAGAAGATATAACTTCTGCCTTTACACTTCTGGCCATATCTGTAACTTCTTCTGGTCTTTCGTCAATCAATAAAATCATCAAGTAAACTTCAGGATGATTTTCAGCAATTGCATTGGCAATATTTTTTAAAAGAACAGTTTTTCCTGTTTTTGGTTGAGCCACAATCATGCCCCTTTGCCCTTTTCCGATGGGAGCAAACATATCAATAATTCTTGTAGAGTAATTTCCAGCTGCTCCACTTAAATTTAGTTTTTCTTCTGGAAATAAAGGAGTAAGATATTCAAATGGAACCCTGTCTCTAATCTCTTCTGTTGTTTTACCATTCACAGATCCAACTCTGAGTAATGCGAAATATTTTTCACCATCCTTTGGAGGTCTGATTTGTCCTTTGACGATGTCTCCGGTTTTTAAACCAAACAACTTTATTTGCGAAGGTGAAACATAAATATCATCAGGACTGGCCAAATAGTTATAATCTGAAGACCTAAGAAAACCATAACCATCTTGCATAATTTCCAAGACGCCTTCATTTTCTACAGCACCATCAAATTCCTTAACATTTACTTTTTTAGGCTTTTTCTGCTCAAATCTTTTTTCTTTCGGCTCTTCCTTTTTTTCCTCTGGTACATTTGAAGGCTTCGCAGAATCTTTATCAAAAGATACTGCTTTAGGGTCAAAATCTATTGAAATAGATTCTAATAAATCCTCGGCACTCATTTGATCCTTAGGTTCTTCCGGAGCTTTTTCCTCTGTCTTTTTTACATTTTCTCTTTTAAAGCTCAGTTTCTTTTTCTTCTCTTCAACAGGAGGAGTCTTAGAAACATCAGAGGGTGTCTTAGGAACATCAGGGCGCGTCTTAGAGACATCAGGGCGCGTCTTAGGAATATCAGTTTTTTTTGTTTTCCTATCGGGAGCGACTTTCTTAGTTTCGCTTTCAACAGGATTAGAGGCTTGAAAGTCAAGAATTTTATAGATCAATTCTTTTTTAGGAAGTTTTTTGAAATGGTCAAGCCCTAACTTTTCTGCAACTTCTTTCAACTCTGAAAGCAATTGCACATTTAAATCTTGAATAGTGTACATCTAATTTAGTAATAACTTTTGCGGAGAGAATCCTCCAAAGTTTTGGATTTATAGTAATTGAATAATATGATTTATCTAAAAGAAAAAGAAATTTGTATGGGATCTTTACTAAAAGAAAAAATCTTTTGAAGTAATTTTATGCAAACATAGACTACCCTTAACTAATTGTCAAGTATTTCTATCAAAATTAGGCCTCAATATTGTTAATTCAATAAAATGTACTTTAGGGGATCTCTAATAATTCATTTCTTTCAAAAAACAAAGAAAATGAATGAGTTGCCTGCCTCGTCCGGCAGGAGGGCAAGGCATCCCGAAAGCTTTCGGGATAACGGAGTCAAATCGTTTATTATCTTTGTTCCCAAAGGGTTTTCATAGTGTTTCAAATACTGCGTCAAATTTTCTTGACTTATCCTGATAAGGCTTCATAAATTTTCCTTGTCTTTAAAACACTATGAAAATTTTGGTGCGAATGAATTATTAGAGATCCCCTTTATCATTAATTGAAAAAAGCTACATTTGCACAAAATTTCAAGAGATGCTACGAATTGCAGATATAAAGGAAAATAAAGAAAAGGTACTAATTGGATTAGAAAAAAAACGTGTAAAAAATGCTGCACAGCAAATTGATGACGTAATAGAACTGGATGACAATCGGAGAAAAGTTCAATCAGAGTTAGACGCTATCTTGAATGAATTAAAAGGGATATCAAAAAAAATTGGCGGCTTTTTGAAGGTTGGAGATAAAGAAGGAGCAGACAGTGCAAAAAAACAAACAGCCGATTTAAAATCAAAAAGCAAAATACTTCAAGAGCAATCTAAATCATCTTTTGAGCAGCTCCAGCAGGCTTTGTATAATTTACCAAATGTAGCACATAAAATTGTCCCGAAAGGCAATTCATCTGATGATAATATTACTGTATTGGAAAAAGGTACAATTCCTGAGCTCCCAATAAATGCCCAACCTCACTGGGAACTGATTGAAAAATATGACATTATAGATTTTAATATTGGAAATAAAATTTCTGGGGCCGGTTTTCCAGTTTATAAAGGTAAAGGAGCAAAACTCCAAAGAGCATTAATTAATTTTTTTCTTGATGAAGCTGCAAAAGAAGGTTTTCAGGAAATACAACCTCCAATAGTAATTAATTCTGATTCAGGATATGGAACAGGGCAACTGCCTGACAAAGAAGGGCAAATGTATGGAATTGTCGATAGCGATTTATTTCTCATTCCAACTGCCGAAATTCCTATTACTAATATTTATAGAGATGTAATAATAAAGGAGGATGAGCTTCCAATACGAAATGTGGCTTATTCTCCATGTTTTAGAAGAGAGGCTGGTTCGTGGGGTGCTGATGTGCGTGGTTTAAATAGGCTGCATCAATTTGATAAAGTAGAAATAGTACAAATTACCAAGCCTGAAGAATCTTATCAGACGCTTGATTCTATGTGTTCTTATGTTGAAGGGTTACTGGAAAAACTGGAACTACCGTTTAGAAAATTATTACTCTGTGGTGGCGACCTGGGCTTTACATCAGCATTGACTTATGATATGGAAGTTTATTCTGCGGCGCAAAAGAAATGGTTGGAGGTGAGTTCGGTAAGCAATTTTGAGGCATATCAGACAAATAGGTTAAAACTCAGGTACAAAAAAGATGGCAAAAAAACCACCCTGCTCCACACCTTAAACGGTAGCGCTTTAGCTCTTCCCAGAATTGTAGCAGCTTTACTTGAAAACAACCAATCAAATAGAGGAATCATTGTTCCGGAAGTACTTAGAAAATATACAGGGTTCGAAATAATAGATTGATGATATTTCATTAACTATTACCAATCTACGGACTCAAGAATTGACATAAAGGATACGTGTTTGTACTTAAAGGCGAGATTATGTCGTTCAACAATTTCATTTGCATAATTTTCTAAATAGGTATTTACATTCTTCAATGAATCAGAAAAAAACTGAACCGAATAAGTTATTCCTTGATTCTCATCCTCATTTAGTAATTTAAATAGTTTCACATCATTGAATAACATGGTTTTTAAAACGAAAGGTACATATTCAGCTTTCATCCAGTCATGCCAATCATCAAGAATTTCCGGCTCAATATTAAAGGTAATGTTATACAATATCATGTTTCGAAAGTTAGCGGATAATATCTGTATTAAAATGACACTAAAAACAATTGGATTGGCATCATAAATAATTCAATTATAAATGTATGAAAGAATAAAATTATCCCAATTGTTGCTGTACATTATTGTGACAATATCTTAAAAAAGATGTTGATTTTATTGATACGTATTTATATTTGTCCCCAGAAAAATCTTACAAAAATTAATTATGGTAATTGGAGTTCCTAGCGAAATAAAAAACAATGAAAATAGAGTTGCGGTAACTCCTGCTGGAGTTAAAGAATTATGCAAACATGGTCACGATGTTTATATTCAACACGATGCTGGGTTTGATAGCGGCTTTCTCGATGATGAATATATTTTTGCCGGAGGGCAAATACTTTCGTCAATTGAAGAAATATATGCTATTGCTGAGATGATCGTCAAAGTTAAAGAGCCTATTGAGCTTGAGTATAAATTGATAAAAGAGGATCAGCTGCTATTTACCTATTTTCATTTTGCCTCTTATCGACCATTGACTGAGGCAATGCTTGAAACAAAAGCTATTTGTCTTGCTTATGAAACTGTTGAGAAAGCTGATAGAAGTCTTCCTTTGCTTATTCCTATGTCGGAGGTGGCTGGGAGGATGGCCGTACAGGAAGGTGCCAAATATCTTGAAAAACCCATGCTAGGCAGGGGGATTCTTTTAGGAGGAGTTCCTGGTGTGAATCCGGCCAAAGTTTTGGTATTGGGTGGCGGAATTGTTGGTACGCAATCAGCAAAGATGGCTGCCGGTCTTGGGGCAGATGTAACTATTATTGATGTGAGCTTACCGAGATTGAGGTATTTGTCAGATATTATGCCGGCCAATGTGAGCACGTTGATGTCAAATGAATATAACATCAGGGAGTTGATCCCTCATCAGGATTTAATTATAGGCGCTGTCCTTATTCCCGGAGCGAAAGCACCTCATTTGATTACTAAAGATATGCTCAAGGAAATGAAACCAGGGACTGTACTTGTTGATGTTGCAGTGGACCAGGGAGGTTGCATTGAGACATGCAAGCCAACTACACATGAAGATCCTATTTATATCATTGATGAAGTTATTCATTATTGCGTAGCCAATATGCCGGGAGCAGTACCCTACACATCAACGGTCGCACTAACAAATGCTACTTTGCCATATGCCTTGCAATTGGCCTCAAAAGGTTGGCAAAAAGCATGCAAAGAAAATGAAGAATTGAAACTTGGACTAAATATTGTAAAAGGAGAAATCGTTTACGAGGCCGTTGGATCAGCTTTTGATTTGCCAATTTCCGATGTAGATAAATTTCTTTAGGTACTGAGCAAAAGTTTATTGGCAATGTTGTTGGTAGGCATTTTTACCTTCGATCTCCCCCAACTCCATGGACTTTTGGAAGCTAAGGCATGCTTTATTTAATTCATTCATTTTGACATAAATTTCACCTAAATACCAATAGCTTAGAGAAAGCTTATTGTCCAGGCCAACTGATTGTTTTAAAAGCCTTTCCGCATCTTGTAGTCTATTCATTTTATAATAATAAATTCCTTTATTTCTGTATGCCCATGGATTGTTAGGATTGATTACAATACTTTCATTGATGTTTAAAAGAGCCTTGTTCATCATGTCCAGTTTCAGGTATGCATACCCTTTATTATTAAAGATATAGGCGTTATTTGATTCTTGTTCAAGCCCCATATTATACTTGTCAATTGCAATTTTATATTCACCTTTTTGAGCTGCTAACATGCCTAATAAATTATAAGCATCTGCTGATCTTTTATCAATTTTTAGTGCTTGCAGGGAAAGAATTTCTGCCTCTTTATATTGCTTTTTATAAAAATTGACACTGGCTAAATTCAGATATATTTCGACGTTGGATGAATCCAGCTGCAATGCTTTGTTAAATGAAAGAGCTGCAGAATCGTATTCCTTCAATCCAAAAAAACATAAGCCCTTGGAAAAATGAACAGCTTTTTTTGGTGAATACTGATTTTCTATTTGATAAAGGTCTCGCAAAGCATCTTTGAATCTTCCTGCTTCATAGTACGCATTATTTCTGTTGAAATACCCATCTATAAATTTAGGGTCTTGGAGAATACAATTGTCATAGGCAGTTATGGATTTATCGATCTCACCAGTTTTGAAATATACTATCCCAAGATTATTGAATGCCTGGGCGAAAGAAGAGTCTGCAGTGATTGCTTCTCTATAATATCTAATAGCATCGCCATACAATTTTTCATTATATGCCAAATTGCCCATATGAAGAAAATGCTTCTTTTTTTGATTTTTACCTGTTTTCCCACAGCCAATTAAGTTGATGAGTACTAAGAAAAATATCAAGAATTTTATTTGGCTCATTATTTTATTGTCCTTTAAGTTCAATACTTATTAATTACAAATGATGAGTTATTAATTAAACGCTTGATTATCTGTTGTTTATAATAAATTTTTCGAATCGCATAAATTACTAATAATCAATGCGTTAAAGTTTTATAGCGAAGCAATGTCAGGTCAAATTAATTTTCTTTCACATCGCCCAATTGCTCAATTTTAAATCTTTCAAGAAGAGCTGGGGTATGCTCTTGTTTCATAAGTTGAGCAATTTGCTTTACAATCTCGGGATTTTCAGAAGCGATATCTTGCTGTTCGGTAGGATCATTTTTCAGATTGTATAATTCAATATTCAAGTTGCCCTCAAAAATATTTTTTCTGATGGCTTTCCAATCGCCCATCCGAACAGCCTGCTGCCCGCCATAAGATGGAAACTCCCAATATAGAAAATCGTGTTGCTTTTGTTCTCCGCTGTTTAATAGTTCCGGGAGGAAGCTAATACCATCAATATTCTTAGGGGCATTGACTCCGGCAACATCCGCTAATGTTGGCATCACATCCCAGAAAGCAGAAATCAAATTACTGGTGGACCCAGGGGCAATTTTTCCTTCCCAACTTGCAATCATTGGCACACGAATACCTCCTTCATGGGTGTATCCTTTTCCCCATCCTCGCGTGTTTTTAAACGGCTTAGCGCTATCAAAAAATGGAGAGTCTGATCCTCCACTGTATGTTGGCCCGTTGTCGCTACTGAAGATGATCAGCGTGTTTTCATAAAGCCCAAGGTCTTTAAGTTTTTGCACAATTTCACCGACCTGGGTATCCAAATAGGTTGCCATAGCGGCGTAAGCTGCACGGGGATAGCGATTGGGGAAATAACCACTATTTCCAATATATGGTTCTTCATCGCCAAATTTCTTCACATACTTCTCTACAAATTCCTGAGGTACTTGCAAAGGAACATGAGTTAATGGTGTAGCATAGTAAAGGAAAAACGTAGTGTCTTTGTTTTTTTCTATAAATCCAAGCACCTCATCCTGCATCAGTTTGGGAGCATAGTCTTTCTGGAAAAATTTGGAATAGCTGGCTAAATCGTATGGATCGGCAGCACTATCCAGCTTTGTACGCGGCACTACCAAATCATTATCTAACCAGACTTTTTCCTTGTTTTTCCATAAATGTTTGGGTGTCAAAGTGTGAGCCTGTCTTTGACAATTATAACCATAGAAAAAATCGAACCCCCTGTTATTGGGTATGCCATCAGTCAGTGGGGCACCAAGCCCCCATTTCCCAACAATAGCAGTTTTGTAACCAGCCTCTTGCAAAACATTTCCTATTGTAGGAATATTGTCTGGAATGGGCCTTTGACCTTCAAGATTAGGGTCATTGACTGCTTTGGCATAATCCCATACATCTCCTCGAGATGCCCATTCGTCATTACTGCGAATGTATGCATGACCTGCGTGTTGACCGGTGAGCAAAATACATCGTGAGGGTGCGCATACAGGAGCCCCTGCATAATGTTGAGTAAAACGCATGCCTGTTGCAGCCAGCTTGTCAAGATGTGGAGTTTCTATTAACTCCTGACCATAACTTCCCAATTCGCCATATCCAAGGTCATCAGCAAGAATATAAATAATATTAGGTTTTTTTTCTGCCTTTTTGCCCATGCATCCACCCAGAAGGAATAGACCAATGAGGGATATAAAAAATAGAGATTTAACATTTGAATGCTGTGAATTATTTTTCATAAAATATTAGTTTTAGCAAAATGGGCACAATTTTCTATTCCTTTTTATATTGATATTCCGGATTCTTTTTTTTGGGAACAGGAGCATTTACTTCTTCCTGCCAATGTCTTAAATTTTCCAATAACTCTTCTCTTTTTTCAAGCATTTTTTCTGTGAGATCGTTACTTTCTGAGATGTCTTCCTTAAGATTGTAAAGTTGCAAGCTGCCATCTTCAAAATCTTCAATCAACTTCCAGTCTCCTTTTCTAATCGCCGAAGACGGGACAGCCCTCCATCCTCTTACTAAATCGTCTGGGTTTTTAATACCTTTATAAGATTGCAGATATGCAGGAAAGTGCCAGTAAATAGCTTCTCTCTCAAGGCTAGCATTATTTAATAATATTGGCACAAGGCTCTCTCCGTCAGTATGATACTTTTGAGGGTTTCCTCCTGCCAATTCTACGAAGGTCGAATAGAAATCCAATCCTATGACTATCTCATCGCTTTTTGTATTTGGCTTTATTTTCCCTGGCCAACGAACAATCATTGGTTCTCTAAAGCCTCCCTCATACATCATTCCCTTTGATCCTCTTAGTGGAAAATGTGTAGTCACACCACCGTGACCACCATTATCTGAAAAAAATATCACTATGGTATTTTCATCTAATTTTAGGTCTCTTAGTTTCTTCAACAAACGGCCAATACTTTGATCAGTACTTTCTATCATAGCAGCATATTTCGGATTGTCCTGGCCATGATCACCTTCTTTGTTTTTATATTTTGCTATAATATCTGTTTTTGCTTGTATTGGGGTATGAACAGCATGATGAGCGAAATACAGAAAGAATGGCTTGTCTTTATTTTGCTCGACAAAGTTAAGCGCTTCATCGGTCAGACGATCAGTTAGGTATTCGCCTTCGGGCCCGTCAGCAAGATTTTTATTTTTATACGGACTAAAATAGGCCCTTGGGCTTCCGGCATGGTTTCCGCCAATATTTACATCAAACCCCTGGGCTTCAGGAGAGGTTTTATCATCATCGCCAAGATGCCACTTACCCACATGACAATTGGTATATCCATTTTCTTTCAATGCTTCTGCCAGCGTCACAAAACTTCCATCTAACTCAGTATTGTTAGGACTTGGGATCAACATGCGATTTTCTGACTTACCGCGTGCCGGATTTCCAACGGTATAAACACCATGCCTGGGGGTGTACATTCCGCTCATAAGACTGGCTCTGGTAGGAGCACAATTTGGGGCGTTGGCATATGCATTGGTAAAAATCATGCCTTCTCTTGCCATCTGATCAATGTTCGGAGTTTCATAATATTTACTGCCCATATATCCCACATCCTTCCATCCCAGATCATCGACCAGAAATATGATTAAATTTGGTTTTTCAGCCTTTAGATCATAAGATGCTAAAAGAAGGAGAATAAAAATTAGAAAGACAGGATTATTGAAAACCGTTTTCTTTACCATTTTTTCTTGATATGATTAGTTCTACTTTACTAAGATAAACCATATTATGTAATCTAAACTTTCTTCAACCAAACCTTCAAGGATTTTTAGCATGATTTGTCTTTGATTTCAATAATTTGGAAGCATTTGCAAGCGAATCCTTGAAGGTTTTTAACACAATTTAAAGGTTATTGTTAAGTTCGTAAAGTAGAATTAGGCAAGCCGAGAATATATCCCCAACCTAATCTTCCAGTCTTTCTGCTTCGAGTCCTGAAATCGGAATATTGTGGAGTTCGGCATATTCTTGAATAACCTTGCCCAGTTGTTTTCTCC
>CAZDRA010000150.1:0-9917 GCA_964507705.1 uncultured Roseivirgaceae bacterium
GATGGTTCATCTCAAAGATCTGATCATGTTGTCGCCGAATACCAAAAGAAAAAACAGCTTTCAATTAAGTATTTCTATAAAAACAATTCGGGGCCCGGAAATTCAAGAAACTATGGGTGTATAAAATCTGAGGCAGACTTTTTTATTTTCTTTGATTCAGATTGCATTATTCCTCCCGATTATATTGAAAAATTAAACCGGCATATTGAAGGCTTACAATTTTTTGGTGGACCGGACAAAGAGCATGCGTCCTTTACATCTGTGCAAAAATCCATCAGCTATTCCATGACTTCCGTATTTACAACGGGAGGCATCAGAGGACATAAAAAATCCATGGAAAAATTTCACCCGAGGAGTTTCAATATGGGATTTTCAAAAGAAGTATTTTATAAATCAGGAGGTTTCTCTAAAATGAGGTTTGGGGAAGATATTGACTTGAGCATACGAATTATTGATCTTGGCTACAAAAGCGAATTGATCCGGGAATGTTTTGTTTACCATAAAAGAAGGACAGATTACAAACAGTTTTTCAAACAGGTATTTAATTCCGGAATAGCTCGTATCAACCTCTTCAAAAGACACCCAAAGTCATTGAAGCTCGTTCATTTTTTTCCTGCAATATTTGTTCTTTACCAGTTTCTGGTTATTCCTCATGCAATTTACCACGATCAACTTTGGTTGCTTTGGCCTATTGCACTTTACTTGTTACTCCTCTTGGCCGATGCATCAATAAAGGGTAAGAATCCCTGGTTAGGCATACTTTCTGTTTGTGCGTCAATGGTACAGCTTTTTGGTTATGGCATGGGTTTTATAATAGGTTTTGTGAAAAGAATAATCCTTAGACAATCCGAATTTCATGCATTTGAAGAATCGTTTTATGAATGATGATAATCCCCGGACACCGTCTCGGGGTCTGCCAGCAATGAACGACAAAACCAAATAGCACAGACCAAACGAACAAAAATCAAAAGCCTATTCATTATACAAATTCATGGATAATGAAGGCCTTTTCTACAGAGAGTTTATACCAAATCGCTGACAGATGCCGGAACAAGTCCGGCAACCAGCCCTCAGCTACACTTTCTCGCACAAATAAATTATCTCTTCAGCAGGCAGCGCATATCTTTTTCTCACCTCGTCACTAAGTTCATGAAGGTAATTGTCTTCTGTAACTTTAAATCCTCCCCTCCTCAATCGATCACCATAGTCGCTTCCATATTTTCTCAAATGATCATTTTGTCCAAAAACCCTTTCTTTTTCCAGTGGATCGGTAATTGATGGATCTTCGAGCGTTTTTCCAATTTCGGGATATACAGGTGACTGAATAATTGCCCATCCTCCAGGCTTCAACACGCGATAAATTTCGCTCATGGCTTTTATGTCATCTTCTACATGCTCCATCACATGGTTGCAAAAAACAACATCAAAAGAATTTTCTTCAAAAGGAATATCATGTACATCCATCATTACCTTGGCCAAAGGTGATTCGATATCTCCAGTGATATATTCCAAATTATCCAGAGATTCAAATATTTTCATGAAGCACAGCTCCGGAGCAATGTGCAAAAGCTTAAGTTTTTTTATAAAAAAATTAGTTTTATTTTTTAGGAAAAGCCACATCAACCGATGACGTTCCAGAGAAAGAGAACTTGGGCAAAGCGCATTTTTTCTTGAATCAAGCCGGCCATAAGGTAAAAATTTTCTGTAGGTCTTTCCATTAATCGGGCATTCTACATTATTTCCATAATAAAATATAGCTATTATGCGCAATATATAATGACTCACATACTGAATATTTTTACGAGGGATTTTACGCAATACAAAACTTATAATATACTTCATGATACTTTTACTAATCAATTTTTAAAAATTATCTTCAATCTATATGGATATAATTTTTGACCATTTATCAACTAAAAAATGTCATTCATCATATTTATAACTAAACATTTCGTTATAATATTTAAATTGCATACAAATATCAGAAATTATACAGAATCTCGATGTAGTTTTAAAGTGTAAAATAATTTATCAGCATAAATTATAAATTCTGATAAAATATATTTGAAATACCTGATTAATCTTTAATACAATATAAAATTTAATGAAAAAGCAATTGATAATTGGCATAGTCGTTGTGGCGGTTCTTATTTCGGGATTTCTTTTATTTAAGATAGCCGATCCAACTGACACAAACGAGATCATAGTTCCGGTAGAGCGTGGAAAATTTATCATTGATATTACCACAACAGGAGAGTTGGAAGCCAAAAACTCTGTGAAAGTTATGGCTTCAACCAAACTTCGCTCATTCAGAATCTATCAGGTGAGTATCCAGGACATCGTTGATGAGGGTACTGTAGTAGAAAAAGGGGCTTGGATTGCTACACTCGATCAATCTGATTTTAATTCGAAACTACAGGATAAGCAAATTGATCTGGAAAAGATGCAATCGCAATTTATCCAGGATCAACTTGATACTACTTTACAAATGAGGCAGGCAAGAGATGAACTTATCAATCTCGCCTATGCCGTTGAAGAAATGCAGATAAAACTAGATCAATCGCAGTTTGAACCTCCCGCAACGATCAAACAAGCAGAAATTGATGTAGAAAAGGCAAAAAGAGCTTTAACACAAGCCAGGGGAAATTATAAAATAAAGCTTGAACAGAATAAAGCAAAGATGACTGAGGTCTCTGCAGAAAAAAGAAAAGTTCAGAATGAATACAACTCAATGCTCAAACTTGTTCAATCATTTCGAATATTGGCTCCGGAACCAGGGATGGTCATCTACGCAAAAGGATTTGATGGAAAACCAATCAAGGCTGGATCGCAGATTCATACATGGGACCCCGTTGTTGCTACGCTACCTGACCTCTCCATTATGTTATCCAAAACATATATTAATGAAGTCGACCTAAGAAAGATAAAACCTGGTCAAAAAGTAGAAATTGGTCTTGATGCATTTCCTGAGAAAAAACTTAAGGGCACAGTGCTTAAAGTTGCTAACGTAGGTGAGCAAAGCCCCAATACAGATTCGAAAGTTTTTGAAGCAACCATAGAAATTGAAGGTGTTGATGATCTATTGAGACCTGCTATGACAACTTCCAACAAAATATTGGTGAATGAGATAGATACTGCAATTTATGTGCCCTTAGAAAGCCTACACAGCAAAGATGATTCCATCACATTTGTTTACCTCAGGTCCGGAATGAATACTGTAAAACAAGAAGTTCAGGTAAGTGAAACCAATAATAATGAGGCAGTGATTAAGCTTGGTTTGAAAGAAGGGGATCGAATATATCTTAATACTCCAGGTGATCAGGAAGACGAGGAGATTAATTTATTAGCCGAATTGAATGGAAAAAGATTGAAAAAAGAAGAGCCTGTTGAGCAAAAACCAAAGACAACAACTATTACCTTGCCCAATGGCAAAACCAGAGAAGTTACAGAAGAGCAAATGAAAAAATTCAAGCAAAAAAGAGGAGGCCAAAAACCAGGAGGTGGGAAGTAAATCATGAACAAACTGTTGAGTAATTCCCATTAATAATTAGAACATGTCTAAAAGAGTATTAGCAAATTTTTATATAGCATCTGAAGCGGTTATTGCAAATAAAATGCGTTCAATATTAACCGCTTTAGGTATAATTTTTGGCGTTGCTGCCGTAATTGCCATGCTGGCTATTGGCAATGGAGCTCAGCAAGAAATCCTTGAGCAGATCAAATTAGTGGGAGTTAATAATATTGTTATTGAGCCGATCATTGAGCAAACAGAAGAGAAATTGGATGACACTTCTGCTGGGAAAGAAAAGAATAAATTTTCTCCTGGGCTAACCTTAAAGGATGTAGAAGCCATAGCTGATATTATCCCATCCATAGAACGATTGAGTCCTGAAATTGTCTTAGAAACATATATTATAAAAAATGGAATTCGCAGATCAGCAAAGCTAGTTGGTGTTGAGCCAAGTTATTTTGAGTTGACAAGTTTCAATCTTTCGGAGGGCAGGATGTTCAATAAACAACAACTCATAAAAGGCGACCCGGTATGTATCATTGGAAAAACAATAAAAACTAAGTTTTTTCCAACAGAAAATCCAATTGGCAAATCAATTAAATGTGGTCCTAACTGGCTTAAAATAATTGGTGTACTTGAGGAAAGAGTAATATCGGCGGCGAGTATTGATAAATTAGGAATACGAAACTTCAATATGGATGTTTATGCACCGATAAAAACAGTATTAATCAGGTATGAAAATCGTGAATTGGTAACTAAGGCCATGCTTAATAAAAAAAACCAGGCCAGTAGAGGAAGGTATTTTATGATGGGCGCTGCTACAGAAGAGGAAAGTGCAACAGCTCCGGTCAATTATCATCAAATAGATAGACTGGTAGTACAGGTTGCAGAGACAGACTTATTAACACCAATTGCCGAAATAATTTCAAGAGTTCTTGAACGCAGGCACAACAAAAAAATAGATTATCAAATTACCATCCCAGAATTGCTTTTGAAACAACAGCAAAGAACTAAACAAATATTCAACTTTGTACTTGGAGCAATTGCGGGAATATCTCTTCTTGTCGGTGGTATAGGAATTATGAATATTATGCTTGCATCAGTCCTGGAAAG
The DNA here is from genome assembly GCA_964507705.1 of uncultured Roseivirgaceae bacterium. Taxonomy (GTDB): domain Bacteria; phylum Bacteroidota; class Bacteroidia; order Cytophagales; family Cyclobacteriaceae; genus JAAUQL01. Next base: position 4,625 of record CAZDRA010000150.1, read on the forward strand.
AATAAAAGAAATAGGATTGCGGCTGGCATTAGGGGCAAAGAAGCAAGATATTATCACACAATTTTTATTTGAGGCAGTAATGATTTCAATTACTGGCGGCGTCATTGGTATTATCCTGGGAGTAATCATGGCAATGCTTGTATCAAAATTTGCAGAAATGCCTACAGTTATAACTTTTACATCTATATTATTATCGTTTGGTGTGGCAGCTTCCATAGGTCTTATCTTTGGGATAACACCAGCAAAACGTGCAGCCGAACAAGACCCAATAACCTCATTAAGATATGAATAAAGTAAAATATTTAATTTTCGCATTAGGGCTTTCCTTCACCACAGAAATTTATTCACAAGACAACCAATCTTTAGATAGAGTTTTTACGCTGAAAGAAATAATTAATATTGCAAGACAACAGTCGATTGCCTCAAAGCAAGCCGAAACCGTCCGTGAAAACCGTTTTTGGCAGTTTCAATCTTATAAGTCTAATTACAAACCTCAGCTTGGGCTTGTTGGAAGCTTTCCTGGATATAACCGATCATTTAGAGATGTAGAGCAAAATGACGGTACGATAATATACCTGCCTGTACAAAACAACAGTTCAGAACTCAATCTGAGATTGCAGCAACCTTTTGCGGCCACAGGAGCAACCATATTCTTGAATTCGGGAATCAATAGGTTTGACAATTTTTTAGAAAACGATGATTTCAATATGGTAAAATATCACCAGTATAGTGGCACACCGTTAGAAATTGGTTTTAACCAGCCGCTCTTCCAATATAATCGACTCAAATGGGACAAAAAAATAGAGCCGTTACGATTTGAAGAATCTCAAAAAGAGTATTTCGAAAGTCTTGAAGTTCTGTCCGTAAATACAACTCGTAGGTTTTTTGATCTAATGCTTTCTCAGATCAATCTTGAAATTGCTATGAAAAATGTCGCCAATAATGATACCATTTTCAAAATAGCTCAAGGTCGATACAACCTTGGTAAAATTGCTGAAAATGAGCTTTTGCAGTTGGAACTTCAATTAATGAATTCTCGCCAGCAAGTAGCACAAGCCAATCTTGATATTGAAACAAGGAGTTTAAGGCTAAGAACATGGGTTGGTCTTACAGATGTTTCGCAGCTGCCCCTTATTCTTCCTGAAGAAATTCCATCATTTGATGTTGATGAGCAAACTGCCTTGATGTATGCCAAAGCCAATAGATCTGAGTCAATTTCTTTTAATAGAAGAATATTAGAAGCAAATTCAGAAATAGCGCGTGCTAAAGGTGATACCGGGCCGCAAGCAGATTTATTTGCAAGTTTTGGATTGACAAACAGCACAATGCGAGATGCATCTGTAGGAGATATTTATCAAAACCCAAAAGATCAGCAAATAGTGCGATTAGGTTTTGAAATTCCCATTCTGGACTGGGGAAGAAGAAAGTCAAGAGTAAAAACTGCTGAGGCGAATCAAAAATTTGTACAATATACCGTCGATCAGGATATCATTAATTTTGATGAGGAAGTATTGACACAAGTACGTCAAATAGAGATGCTTCAAGAGCAAATAAAAATCACAAAATTGGCAGATAATATCGCACAAAGAAGGTACAATATAACCAAAAGCAGATTTGAAACAGGTAAGATTTCAATAACAGATTTGAACATTGCTCTCACAGAAAAAGATCAGGCAAAATCAAGATATATTATATCCCTTGAGGATTACTGGTTGGCTTATTTCAATCTTAGGAGACTTACACTCTTTGATTTTGAAAGAGGGTTTCAAATCATCAGTGATGAGCTGTAATCTCGAATTTTCAATCGCAAATCCACATCAATGTCCTTGCCAAAACGAAAAGGTAAACCTAAAGTTTCTTCCGCTTCATCTTTCTTCGATAAACTCTGAACTCAGTAAATTGAATGATTTGCTGTTTGCTGAATCCCATGTTAGTAGTTAATTTTTCTAACACAGGGTATGGGTTCAGTGGTTTAGAGGTTGAAAGTGATTAGAGAAGTCTATTACCAGACTTTATTGAGTCTGAAACAGAAATGTAATAAAACTTTTTGTCTGCGATTGTTTGGTCTTTTCGGATGAATTTGCTAGCTCTGATGATAAAAGAAAAGGAGGCACAAGCCTCCTTAATATCCTTTTTTAAAAAATCCGCAAACCATAAATTTTGTTTCTTGAAATTTTGTTTTGAAACAAAGAAAGTAATAAAACAAAATTTAGTTAATGATCAAATGCTTTTTCTGTGTTTTTTCACCTTCTATTGCAACATGTATAAAGTATGAACCGGCAGGAATAGTAGAAACATCAAGCTCTATATTTTCATCAGTATTTCCTTTCCTGTATAAAATCTGAGATTTGTTCTTGTCATAAATCGCTACCTCTACAGGAACTCCTGATGTATTTGTTTTTTCTGTTTGTGTTAATTGTGTGCTTTCAGCGCTAACAGATACTTCATTACTTGTGAAGCTTACTGCAAGAACTTCTTCGACCGGGTTTGGGCTAAGAGAAAAAGCATAATAGCCACCGGCACAATCGTCAACATCAACCCAAAATTCTTTCCACCAACTCCATCCGCAAGCGTTTTGTGCTCTGATATGGATAGCCTCTTGACTAGGTGGATTATTATCAAAATAATCTATTTCAACATATTTCCAATCGGCCGGGCTGCCATATTCTTCTTCAATATACCAATCAGAGGAGTATGGAATATTCCATTCATATGCTTCAATATTTAAGTTGCCTGAATAATCTGCTTCAGCATACGTATATTCACAATTGCTTAACTCTCCCTGTCCCTGGCTCGAAGGAAAACCGACATATGCTTCAATATTTAAATAATTAGGTTGATTATCTACTGCTAATGAATTAAGAGTAGTAACCCCTGTATTGTTTTTATCAAGAAATGTTTTCATTGCCGCTATATGAACACCACCTGTTATTCCATAATCAATTCCGTCCCAAGCTTTCTCTAATCTTCCAAAATAGGCTTTTCCATCTTGATTTGAACAACTGATAAAATCCAAACCATATGTACCATAGACAGTTCCAATAACGCGTCTATTTTGGTCAAGAAGAGGCCCTCCGGAAGAATTTTCTTCGATAATTCCAGAATTCAAAGTCACATCCCAAATATATATTCCCGCACTCGGAGATACCGTACTTGTGCCAATTCCGCCAAATGAAATATACATCGGATTTCCACCACCATGATGTAATACGGTTGTCGATGTTGGGCTTGAGGAGCTTTTAGACCACCCTAAAAGGGTAATATCACAATCAGCTTCAGATAATTCATTATCAAGTTTTAATAACGCCAAGTCAGTATCAGAATGCCTTACCAATATGTCAGCTCCAGTATACTCTACTATAGTTCTTAAAGTACTTCCACTACAAGTTGTAGTTTGATAGTTAAATTGAAAGACAGTATTTGGAAGTGTTCCTCCCCAGCCTCCAACGGGAGTTCCTATTGAATGATCAGCAACTAGGACATATGGAGTTTCATCTTGTGAAGTATTATTCACCAAACTAGCAGAAAATTTCATAGTACCTCCTTTAACATCCTACAAACACCTTCTGCTTGTGCTTGCCAGCTTGAGTAGCACGTCACATTATTATCGCAAGTACTCATAACTGAATTTGTATCGAAAGTTGATCCCCCAAATTTTATATCACTCTCAATAGAAGTAGTATTTAGTCCTTCAAGTTCAGAATCTATAATATCAGAGTAATCATGTACGACGTATTTAATGTTCAGTTTAACATTTTCAGTGCAGTTGGCAGGTTCATGATATTCGATAATAGAAGTTTCTCCTGGTAGTGGTCCTGTTGCATAAGTCTGATCACTACGGTTTATTGCAGAAGTAATGGGTCCCTTTAAAATTGTTTCTGCTTTATTATAAATAATTAATTTGGCTCCTGGCGGAATGTAAAACTCATCATACTGAAAACTAAGTGAAGAAGCTCCTTTGGAATTGACTTCAAGTGCCCATATTCTATCACCATTTTCCATAACATACCAAGCCCCTGCATTTTTGACAACGAAATCCACATTAATTTTGTGGCCAAATTGGGTTGGGTTCACTTTTTTATTTTCTTTTTTTATTTTCTCCCAGTCTTCACCAGATAGACTAATTTGTTTTAGCTTTCCTGCATAAGCCTTGTATGTATTTCTGTTTTCAATTTCTGATTTACTAACATTCTTTGTAATTATTTGAGCCTGTACCAACATTATTGTACTAAGAAAAACCGCTAATATTAATGTTAATTTCTTCATAATTGATATATATATATGTAAAAAAGTTAATCTAATTTTGAATAGCTAATTCTTAATAATCCCTGACTCTGAAAATATAAAATGATATCCTTAATTGTTGTATTGGCTAAGTTATCCCATAGCGGCGTGAGATTATACTTAAACAAAGCATAATTCTTTTGATTGCAATCATCATTAATCGTTCCTTGAAGATTCACTATTAATTGTACGCTACCAGCTAATAATATTTCTCCACTTTCATGTAAAGTAAGTTCTGGAACCTGACTACAACTACCTTTGTACGAGATTAGTAATTGTAAGCAATCATCATTAATTGTTAAATGATGAATAGTTAGTTTTTTGTCATTTTTATTTATATCAAATCCCTCTTGTAAGATTTTTGTTGTACAAATTTCTTGAACAACTGGATTAATTGCTTCAATTTCATTTAGAAGCAAACTGTCTGTTGAGTTTGAAATTTCCTTGCTACATGAATCCTTTATTTTACCGCTAAATTTCACATAAGTTCCTGTAATAGGTAGAACAACTTGGGAGGATAAGCATGATATAAACAGTGTGTCAGGATCGGGGTTATTTCCAGTTACTTCAATATAATAAAGGTTGTTTTTTTTCATCAAGATGCCATGTGCATCTAGTACTGTATTAATTGTACTTCTTCCATCCTCACATATTGCGAAGTCACAATTCTCTTTATCCTTTTTGTTTTCTGGCTCTGTACAGTTAATTAGAATTAATAGCCATTGTAGATAGAATAGATATTTCATGTTAATAGGTTTATAAGTAAATCAATTTACCTTCTCTTGTCATCTATTAAAATAAAATGAATGCCCGTATATTTACCTAATTTGTTATTTTTGTATAAAACACAAAGAGCATGTCATTAATTAATTTTATAGACCAGTTTCCGGACGAAGTCAGTTGCAAGCAAAAATTCAAGGAATATAGGGATCATGTAGGGGTTGTTTGTTCTAAATGTGGTGGAAAGGATCATTATTGGAAGAAGGACAAAGCGCAATATGAGTGTAAA
>CAZDRA010000151.1:0-9845 GCA_964507705.1 uncultured Roseivirgaceae bacterium
CTTGCAATTATTGGCAGCCAGGCTTGTTTAAGGTTCTGTTGAATCGTTATTCAGATCCCGAAATAATCAAGATGACGCTAGGCAAAAAGCATTTACACAATCACTTCTTCCCATTGATCACTGTCAACGGATTTCTCTAGTGCTTCAAGTACAGCCACGCATTTCAATATACTTTCATGGCTGCGAGGTTCTTTTCCTGTTCGGAACATCTCCACCAAATCCACATAATTTAACCCGGGATCAGGCTCTTCCTTTCGAGATTTGAGTTCAACAAGTCCATCTTCTGTCTCAACAAAAGTTTCCCAACCGCCAGAAACATTTTTGAATACAAGAGTAGTAAATAAGCCGCTTTTAAAAATCAGGCTTGCAGTACCTTTTTGCCCGTTTCTTGTCACCCTCACTCGCTCAATATCTTCACCAAATATCTTCATCAATGGCTGCAAAAGATGTACTCCATAAAAAAAAATACCACCATATTTTGAATCAACCTCTACCGGGCCGTACCGCACTACGTGATTGATCTTACCCATGGATTCTACCTGCTTTTTTATATCATAAGTCCCATTGCTGTGTGCAATCGAGCTATATGAAGTCACAGGGGTTCTATACTTCCTGGCCATTGCCAAAAATTCTTTCCCCTCATCAACTCTATAGCAAAATGGCTTGTCTATAAAAGTCGGAATGCCCTCTTTTATAAAAGGAGTTGCTGCCTCCAAATGATATTTAGCATGGCGATGGTCAACGATCAGGGCGTCAATCTTGCCGAGCATTTCCTTGGGGTCTTTTACGATATTAGGAATATTCCCTTTTTCTGCGGCTCTTCTGGCAAACTCATCCGTTTCTCCCCAAACATAATGAACCTCCACTCCGGGAAATTTTTTGTCCGTATTAAACATTTTACCGAATCCGATCGTATGCGAGTTTTCAGCACCGATGATTCCGATTCGGATCTTCTTATTCTCATTTCTATCAACTCCAGACAGTACCTCAGAGGCAAACGTAGTTGTAGATGAAAGGGCAACAGGAGTCAAAACTGCTCCTGCGCCCAAGGTTTTTATAAATGATCTTCGCGATTTCATAATATTTTAATCATTTTTTCATAATTCAAAACATGACATATTTACTTCCGACTCCCTTCGGTCTCCATAGGCTTGCTGAAGGCGATACGGACCTCTGGCTTCCGACTAATCATGATTTCCATTAAAACACCAAAGGCTTATAGTTTCATTTCCCAGCCTTTTTCGCATTTCCTCGACCATAATTTCGATGCTTCTTTGTCTTTTATAATATGTCCATTGGCCGAATCAATCTCAAGGGAATGCCCTACCCGTTGTGCTATATTGCCAAGTTGCACAAGCAGGGTGCTTTTATGCCCAGACTCAATGCCGGCAGTGAGCTTATCGCTCCCGTCGCGAATCCCCTCAAAGAAATTTTCGATATGAACAGCATCAAGTTTTGCGAATGGGCTAACCAGATTTCCTGTATCTATTTTTTGCTCTGCTGTTATCTCTTTTACAATATTACCTTTAAGGTCGAATACTGTGTAGTTATTTCCTCCCGCAAACAGCATGCTTCCTTTTTCTCCATAGAACATTACTCCTGCGCCACTTCCCATAGTTTTTATTCCGTTACAGCTTAAGCCTTGCCAACTCATAGTAACGCCTTCTTTGAAGTCGATATTGATAACTTGTGTATCTGGTGTTTCCCAATCATCCTGATATCTGTATCTCCCACCGTTAGAACTCACTTTTACTGGATAATCCACATCAAATCCCCATCGCAGCAAATCAATCATGTGCGTGCCGTTGTTCAGTGCTTCGCCTGTTCCCCAATGCCAAAGCCAATGCCAGTTGTAATGCACGATGTTGTCTTTATATTCTTTTCTTGGAGCAGGGCCTTGCCAAAGATCCCAATCGAGCCATTCTGGGACAGCTACTTCTTTGCCTACACCGATTGGCCCTCTGTTATTGGCGTACCATCCTTTACCAAAATAAGCACGTCCTATGATGCCCTCTTTTAATTCTTTCATGCCTTGCATGACATTTGGGAATGATCGGCGTTGATTTCCCATTTGAACAACTTTATTGTATTTAGATACGGCTTGTATAAGAATTTCTCCTTCATTGGGATTATGACTACAGGGCTTTTCAAGGTAAACGTGTTTCCCTGCCTGCATAGAAATTAGCGCAGCAGGAGCATGCCAATGGTCAGGAGTAGCAATTACCATCGCATCAACATCCTTATCCTCCAATGATTCTCGAAAATCCCGGAATCCTTTGGTTTTAATATCCTGCACTTCCGCAACCGCTTCTTGGCATTTTGCAATTGCTCTGCTATCCACATCGCAAATGTGAATCACGTCGCAATTTTTCTGCTCTGCGAAATTTGTGGCCAGGGCATTTCCTCTGGAGTTTACACCCATTACGGAAATGTTTAATTTCTCATTCGCACCTAAAATGCGACCATAGCTTTTTGCACTAAAAGCAGGTAGCACACTGCCGATAGATACAGCGACCGAGGCTGCCGTTGTTTTTTTGATAAAGTCTCTTCTCGATTTATTTTTCATAATATTAACATTTTGATGTTTGCAACTTTTTTCTATATTTTGACATTGGGGAAAAGAATAATTTTGCCATTGTATTTAAAGTAAATTTCGTTTCTTATTCAAAAGAAATATTGCCAAAATAAGCAGGCTGGTGATAATCAGGCTCTTTTGTTCCGATACGATTCCAGGTTACGAAATGTGGTTTGGATGTGTCATCTCCACATTTGTAAAAATTTGCATTTGCTTTAAGCCCCTTAAAAATCAAATTGTTATCATATGAAAAACAAGCTTTTGGAATTACAATCATCATCTCCCATTCATGGCCGCCTGCTTTTTCATCGAATGGCTGATTTCCTAAAGAAGATTTTACTTTTATTAATTTCAGTATTTCCGGATCAATCGATACCCTTTCTGCTCTTGCTTTTCCATAGCCAACATGAGGAACTCCAATACAATTAAATTCAAAATTGTAGTACTCCTCTTTCCCCGGGGAAATAAAAAACTCAACACAGCTATCTTTATGAACTCCTCCGTTGATATTGGTCTCTTTGGCCAAAATGTTTTCTTCGCTTACATAATACTTTAGCCATATTTCATCCTGCCAATATGCGATTCTGAAATTTACTTCAGGTTTGTATGCATATTCTGACCAATTAATAGTTCCAATATTTTGTAATTCTGCATTACTTTCTATCAAATTCTCAGCCTGTTCAATATCCAACGGACCATTATGTGATATTTCTTTTATAACTAAGTCTTTCACTGCTTTATCATTTGAACCTTTGGTTTGTTCCTGGGTTTTGCTCCTACATTCTGACAATAACCCAAGAAATAATATGGCCAATAATTGGCCCGATATTTTTTGAATATTCTTTTTGCGGATATAATTCATAGACATCAAATTTAGACAAATCATATGAAATGGCAAGGTTTCCTAAGTTCATTTCTTTCTTAGGGTTTTGTTTAGTTCATCCGGGTTTTTTTTAGGCAATTTGAAAATGGGTACAGTGCTACATGGTTCGCCATACATAATACTGGCTGCGAAGGGCTTTATCATCCTTGTTAGTTCGACATAGGCAAATTGTGGAACATCATATTTTCCACAGCCCTTGATTGTAACTTTTTTATCCTTATAATCGGAAGGGTCTATTTTTCTCAGAGCAATATTAAATAGGTAATTCTCTAAAATCTCCATGTTGCCATAAACAATCGTTTTGGCAAATGGCTCTAAGTAAACTGAAAGTAACATGTATGCCCACCTGGGAATTATCGCATCTGCCGTACAATAAATAGCTACATGCTTATCTTGATATGTTGACCAGTCTTTTGATTTTAAATACAACCTAAAATCTTTTTCTTTCAAGATTAACCCTTCAAATAAATTATCCTTTAAGTCGTAAAGTACTCTTTCTCCAGGCGCATAGAGATCTTCTAAATCTATGGTGATCAGGGGACTTTGAGCTACTTTATTTATAATGTCTTTTTCCATGTGATATCCTTCATTAATCAAACCAACTTATTGGCAGATGGTTTTTTTGCGATAAAATCTTTTAAATAGTACGGTTCAAAATATGCCAAATTTTCGAACTCATTTTTCTCGTAAGCTTGCCAAGCCAGCGCTCCCACATGCGCTGCAGATGGAAATATGTCATCAATAAAAATGGCATTTTTTGAACTTCCAAGTGCAGGTTTGCATTTCATCGCCCCATTGCCAAAGAATACTATTTTGTTTTTCATCAATAATTCTGAAAAAGAGTTTTCATCAATAATTTTACTGGATGTCTTTTCTAATATAGACATATTCGTCTTTGCGATAAGGAAATAAACTTCCATTCTGCGGGCATCAATCATTGGGCAAAGAAGTACATCTTTCGACACATATTTCACCATGCCATATGCCATGGCTTCCAAGGAGTTAATGGCAATTAATTTGGCATCCAAGGCATAGCAAATTCCTTTGGCGGTTGAAGTCCCGATACGCAAACCTGTATATGATCCCGGACCTTTTGAAATGGCTACAGCGTCAATATCCTTCATCTGCAATCCGCTTGTTTCAATCAGGTTTTTAATTGAAGGAGCCAGGTAGGCAGCATGAGATTTATCAATATGAAGGCTTTGTGATGCAACCATGTTGCCATCCTCATGTATAGCTACTGAGGAGACTGTTGTACTTGTTTCGATGCTTAAAATTAAAGCCATTAGTAAATTATAATCATAAATTTTAGAGGTTTTCCAATCAACCTTCAAAGCTCACTTTATTCAATATCAATCCTGAAGGTGGAGCAATGCAATCTAATGGAATTTCATCTGGTTTGGTAAGAGATTTTTTAATTTCTTCCAAATTGATTTCTCCTCTCCCAAGCCTCAACAGTTGGCCCATCATCAGCCTAATCTGATTGCGCATAAATCCTTTGCCATGAATATGAAAAGCATAACTCTTCTCAGGAAAAAAATTGGCCTTATAAATGTCATTTTCTCCAATATAGCTCTTTTCAATTGTGCGCTTAAAGATGGTCTTTACGGATGGTTTGGTACAGTATTTTCTGAAATTGTGTGTGCCTTCAAATAGCCTTGCTCCTCTTTTCATTTTCTCAATATCCAATTTCTCCATGAAGGACGATAATATTGGAGCCGTGAAGGGATGGCATTTTTCGCCAAAGGCAAATAGATACAAATATTCCTTGGTCTTTGGTGACTGAATTACATTAAATTTTGCATCTGTTTCTTCGATTTTATTGGCTCGGATGTCGGTTGGCAAATTGCTATTGAGATCATAAAAGAATTGCTGCTGATCCAGGGGTTCATTTAAAAACAACTCAAATACTGCATGGTTGGCAGAGACCATAGCATCGGTTCGGCTTGATCCCAAAGTCTTAAAATTTTTATGTCCCAATACAAACGGCAGTGTTTTGTCAATAAATTGGTGGACGGTCTTCACATTGGGTTGCTTGGCCCAGCCATGAAAGCGAAACCCAAGATACTGGATATGGATCAGGTAGAAGTATTTTTTCATTTGCATTTACAATTTGCAGCAACATCGCCATTTTTGGGTTACAATTATGCCTTCAGCAGATAGCTCTCAAAAATTATATTGGGCTTGGTCTGTTTCATGTGGGTTTAAATATAAATATTGAAAATGAATTGCGATATTAAGGTTTTCATTTTCAAACGAACAATAAATATTTAGTCAAATTTCCATATGGCAAAAGTAATCATTGGTATTCACGGATTGGGCAATAAGCCTCCAAAAGAATTGCTAGAAGATTGGTGGAAAAAGTCCATGATCGAAGGATTGGAAAGATTGAATATGCCATTGGATTTGCCCCAATTCGAGCTGGTTTATTGGGCAGACATTTTATATGATAAACCACTGGACATTAAGATCAGTGACAAGAAAGACCCATTTTATCTGGATGGAAAATATACTAAGGGATCTGAAATAACCACGCAGGATAATAATCTGATGCGTAAAAAAGTATTGGACTTTTTAGGACATCAGCTCGATAAATTATTATTGAATGATGACCTTACAGTTAATTATCAAGGAATTACAGATGTAGTTATCCGGCGATATTTCAAAGACCTCGACTTATATTTTGCCAAGGAGTGTATTGATAAAAATGACATAAGATGTAAGGCACAAATACTCATCCGTGAGCGATTGACTGAAGTCTTGCAAAAACACCAAGGAAATGAAATTATGCTTATTGGGCATTCAATGGGCTCTATCATTGCCTATGATGTACTTCTATTTTCCAGCCCCAAAATCAATATTCATACTTTTATAAGTATGGGTTCTCCATTGGGTTTTCCTGTAGTTCAGGGGAAAATCGCCATGGAATGGAGTATCCTAAATGATGGCACGCCCAAATTAAGGACACCACCCGGTATCAAGAAGCATTGGTATAATTTTGCCGACTTGAAAGATAGAGTGGCACTAATTTATCACTTGAGAGACAATTACAAGGCCAACCGGAAAGGTGTAAAACCTCGTGATTTCGTCGTTCAGAATAATTATCAAATAGATAATGAAGCCAATCACCACAAGTCATATGGATATTTAAGAACTTTTGAGTTTTCCAGAGTGCTGCGCAACTTTTCAATCAGAAAAAGTTTATGGGCCAAGTTCACTTCCTTTTTTAGTAAAAAATAGCTGATTAATACCTGCAAATTCTCCATTCCAAATTTTTGTTAAATCATTAATTTTTAGCTCTATGACTGAGGTCATAAGAGCAATTTAAAAACAAATGAATATTTGCAAACAAGTTATTATCAGGCATCTAGTTTGAAATAGTAAAGCAATGTGTACACCTAAAACTTTTTAACTATGTTATCTAAAAAGCAAGCGAAAGTATTTTTCCTTGGAGGAACAATACTGTTTATGCTGATATTCGTCGGCATGTCTATTCATTCGTTGTTGGTAGGAATACCTGAAAACACCAACGATAGCGAAATCAACGATCAGGTAAGGCTCGGCAAGCAAGTATGGGATAGAGAAAACTGCATGGGCTGCCACACAATTATGGGAGAAGGGGCATATTATGCACCCGAGCTTACCAGAGTTTTTTCGAGAAGAGGTGAAGCCTACATTGAAGCCGTACTCAATGCACCGGAAGGTTGGGGATTTAGAGGACGAAAAATGGTAAAATATGATTTTACAACCGAAGAAGTTGCCGGAATGGTGGCATTTCTAAAATGGATGGATAAGACTTATCTTAATGGGTTTCCTCCGGAACCAAGCTTACCCGCTCCTTTAACTAAATAAAACCTGTCTTTTTAAATCAAGAAAAATTATGAAATTTATATCACAAAAAATAGCATATCACTTTTTTGCACTGAGTATGCTTCTATTCGTTTTGCAAATTATTTATGGATTTATTATGGGTTTTGCCCATATGGGATTTGATGTATTGCATGATCTTATTCCCTTTAATGTAGCGGTTACAGTTCACAAAAACCTGTTGGTAGTATGGATTCTCTCAGGATTTATGGGAGCTGCATATTTCATTATACCTGATGAATCCGGAAGAGAATTATGGTCAGTACCTTTAGCAAAATTGCAGTTCTGGAGTTTTGCCATAGTTGGTGTTGTGGCTGTGGCTGGCTTTCATGTTGGATGGTGGGAAGGCAGAAAATTTCTTGAAATCCCAAGGCCGTTAGATTATCTGGTTGCCGGTAATGTGATATTGTTTTTAGTAATCATTTTGATGACTTTGATCAAAGGCGTGCAAACAACTACTTCGTGGGTACTGACAATGGGATTGGTATTTGCAGCTTTGCTTTATTTACCCGGCATGATATATTTTGATAATCTCGCTGTCGATTCATTTTTCAGATGGTGGGTTGTACACCTTTGGGTAGAAGGTGTTTGGGAATTAATTATGGGAGGTATCCTGGCATATTTACTGATCAAGCTTACCGGTGTTGACCGTGAAGTGATTGAAAAGTGGTTATACGTTGTTGTGGGACTAACATTCCTCTCGGGTATTCTGGGCACTGGTCACCACTATTATTATACAGGCGGACCCGACTATTGGCTGATGATAGGTGGAATTTTTTCTGCAATGGAACCTTTAGCATTCCTTGCCATGACCATATTTGCTTTGCAGATGTACAGAAAGGGAAATAAAAAACATCCTAATAAACTGGCACTTTATTGGACTTTGAGTACAGCTATAGTTTCTTTTATTGGAGCTGGCCTGCTGGGATTAGCCCACACACTCCCCGCAGTAAATCTTTACACACACGGCACATTGGTAACTGCCATGCATGGCCACCTGGCATTCTGGGGTGCTTATGCTTCACTGATATTAGCAATTATTAGTTACTCAATGCCGCTAATGACGGGCAGAAATATATTTGATAACAAAATCGGCCATCTTGCTTTTTGGACCTCCAATATCGGAATGATCGCAATGACTACTGCCTTTGCAGCAGCAGGTGTTGCACAAGTATATTTGGAAAGAATTGCCGGCTACGATTTTATGACTGTGGCCAATGAAATAAAACCACATTTCTTTGTGCTAATTATCGCTGCGACATTGTTTACTGTAGGCATTGTTTTATTTATAGTAAATTTCTTAAAATTCGGAAAACCAGTTGATGAAGCATTGCAGAAAGAAGATCAGTTTGAGGCCTTGAAAACAGCCTGAAGAGAATAAAGAAAATGAGAAAAAATTGCAGGCTGACTCTCAAAGGTTGGCCTGTTTTTTTACCATATCAATAACAAATTCATGTTGATAGAAAAAGAACCATATTATAAAACCATAGGCAGGGAGGCAGAAGTATTTGAGCATGCCTTCAAAAATAAATTGCCATTGTTGCTCAAAGGGCCAACAGGTACAGGGAAGTCAAGATTTGTAGAATACATGGCCTACCAAATGAAAAAGCCTCTTATCACAGTAGCCTGCCATGAAGAGACATCGGCAACCGACTTGTTGGGAAGGTATATTATAAAAGGTACTGAGACCGTCTGGAAAGATGGGCCATTAACCAAGGCTGTAAAAGATGGGGCCATTATCTATTTGGATGAAATCGCAGAAGCACGTCCAGATGTTATTGTAGCCATCCACCCGCTTACAGATTTTAGGCGATCATTATATTTAGATAAACTGGGAACTGAGGTATTGGCAAAGGAAGATTTTATGTTCGTGGCATCTTTTAATCCTGGATATCAAAAAGGATTCAAAGAGCTCAAACCTTCAACACGCCAGAGATTTGTATCTATGTCATTTGATTATCCAACTCCTAAAATGGAAATGGAAATTATTATTGCTGAGACTGGTGTTGATGAGGGAGACGCAAAAAGATTGGTGAAAATTGGAAACAAAATCAGAAATCTTACTGAGATGGGATTGGCAGAAACTGTATCGACACGCTTGTTGGTTGATGCCGGAAAACTAATCCATAGCGGCTTGAGCAAAAGGCTTTCTGTTGAAGTAGCGGTTGTAGAGCCATTGACCGACGATCTGGATGCTGTGGCTGCATTAAAAGAAATGACAAGCTTGATGATTTAACCCAAATTATTCGGGCGATAATTATTGAAATGCTTAAAATACCTGCCTTGCCCGGCCACGGCGGACAAGCGGCGAGGCAGACTGATGGACAAGGAATTGATTTAATTATTATGGAAAACTTGTTCCCCATTTTTGGGCTAATAATTATTTAAAGTTTTAAGTGTTAAATATTAGATAATCAATCCCTTGTTTCCTGTGTCGCATATTGCGCATGAATAATAGGGGTTAAATTTCCCATAAACCATCATGGAACTGGACCAGCTTTTATTCCAAAAAGTATTTAA
>CAZDRA010000152.1:0-9600 GCA_964507705.1 uncultured Roseivirgaceae bacterium
TTTGAGCGCGCCAATTTGATGAAAGATAAATTGGAGTTGCTGAAAAAATTCTTTGTAAAAACAGTTATCGTAAGTCAAAAACTAACTGATATTGATGTGTTTGGAATAACCTCGGATGATAAAACAGCGTATGTCAACTATCTCAAAATTGTTAATGGCACCATTATTCTAAGCAAAACGGTAGAAGCAAAAAAGAAGCTGGAAGAAACAGATAGCGAATTGCTTGTGCAATTGGCCTTTGAGCTCAGACAGCAATACAAAAGCAGCTCAAAAGAAATATTGTCTAACGTTGTTATTGAGTACGAAAACATTGATTGCCACAAACCAAGTATTGGCGATAAAAGAAAGCTTGTGGATTTGGCATTGAAAAATGCCATGTTTTTCAAGAAGCAAAAAATGTCTTTGATCAAGCCGGGAGGCTACAGGGAGCGGCGTGTATTGGAACAATTGCAGAAAGACCTTCACCTAAAAACCTTACCGGAGCACATCGAATGTTTTGACAATTCAAATCTTGGAGGGACCCATCCGGTAGCTTCAATGGTGTATTTTAAAAGAGGTAAACCCGCAAAAAAAGAATACCGCAAGTACCAGATAAAAACCGTTTCGGGGGCAAATGATTTTGCCTCTATGGAAGAAATTGTATACCGAAGATACAAGCGCCTGCTGGATGAAAAGACACCTTTGCCAGATTTGGTGGTGGTTGATGGAGGAAAGGGGCAATTATCTTCGGCGGTGCTATCGCTAAGAAAACTGGGTATTTATGGTAGTTTGCCCATCATTGGAATTGCCAAGAGACTGGAGGAGATATATTTTCCAAATGATGAATACCCCATTCATATCAGCAAAAAATCAGAATCATTGAAACTGCTGCAACAAATCAGAGATGAAGCGCACAGATTTGCTATTACTTTTCACCGAAGCAAAAGAAGTAAAAGTGCCATCACTTCTCAGTTAACTCAGTTGAACGGCATTGGAAAAGCAACTGCGCTATTATTGTTGAATCATTTTAAATCCCTTAAAAAGCTAAAAACTGCCAACATTGAAGAAATTGAAAAAGTAATTGGAAAATCCAAAGCAGGAATTGTGATTAAAGGATTGCAAATTTAATGGTGCTGTGAGAGGGCACTGGCGGTCATTTGGCCGTCAGCCGTCTACTCGATTGTGCTTTCGTTATTCTATCCTTGTCTTGATTTTTGCGAGTATTCGTTTTTCAAACTCAGTTTTTCGTTCATTGTTCTGCCACCACCAAAAACTCTGATTTGCAGTTGTCCAGTTACCTAAAACTAAGCCCTCATTTATTGCAGCAAATGCGAAGTTCGTTTTACTATTGAAAGTTGATCTTGTCCAAGTTTTAACTATTTGGTTCTTGTCTGGATAATAAAAATAGAATGAATACCAATGATTCCTGCGTTCGTCAATCAGTTCAGCTGTTTCTCCGTTCGGCATTCTTACGCTTCGAGTCAAGTTAATCTCTGGGTTTTCATATTTACCTTTTCTATGATATTAATGAGTTCTACCTCACTAATATTTAGTTCGTATACCTCTGCAAATGGATAACTTCCAGGAGAGAATAGCCAGGTGATTCGGTATAAGCCTAAAACTGCAACTAAAACTACGATTACTGAGATTGTGATTTTCTTAACCATTTCGAAATGAAGCCTAACAATATAGCATTGTATAAAATGTTTCCCCAATATAGCGACGAGATTTCAAAAAGGAAATAGTGTTTCAAAATTCTATAAAATATCTAAAACTATAAGTGGGGAATTTTTTTATACAACAGGCCTGCCTTTATCGGCAGACAGGTTGAACGATGCCGGAGTTTCCACTTGGAATCAATTTTTTACATCGGTGAAAGATGGAAGGGTGTGCTTTGAATACAAAGATTATGCTGATGGCAGTGTAAAAGCAAGGAAATGGAGCTATCTGCCAAGGAGTTTATCCGCAGGTTTAAAATGCACATACTCCCCAAGCGCTTTGTGCGTATCAGGCACTTTGGGTATCTGACTAACCGTGGGAAGGTCACTCGAATTAATTTGATAAGAAAAAGTATAGGTCTTGACCCTGTGACTTTAAGAGTAGAAGTGCCGGTGGCCATCAAGATGCTAGAGAAGTTTGGCAAGGATATCACCAAATTTCAGAAAGGCAGGTAAAATACCAGGTAAGGCAAAGCTTTCTGCTATTTAAAAAGCCTCAATGTAAAATTAACATTGAGGCTTTTTTAGAGGGTATTTTGGCTATTCGGCTTAGTGTTAGCAACTGGCTATTCTGTAGGTAGATATTTTTCTAAAAAATCATACACTAAATTAAAATGTTTTAAAGGCTCTACGTGTCCTCCATTCAGTATTATGTGTTCCTTGTAATATTTAAATTCGTGTTTCTCTAATCTTTCTATTATTCTGTTTGACATAGATGTTGCAGGCCATTGGTCATCATTTTTGCCTGACATAATCAAGATAGCACCATTTATATTTTCTACTTGAATTTCTGCATTTTTCACAGCTTCTTTATCTTTAAGCACAATACTAAAAGCTGCATAATGATCACCTTTTAATGCTGGTGATATTGTTTCAAAAGATGCAGGGACATATGAAACTTCTTTGTTTTTATATGTCCAAGAAGAAGTATTTGCTGACCAAGTATGAGCAGGGAAGCTAACATTTGATGTAGACATCGCAATAACTGCTTTGTATTGATTGAATCTGCTGGCTAAATTTAGAATTAATTCGCCTCCTTTAGAACCTCCAATGAGAGCTATTTTTGATTCATCAATTTTATTGTTTTTGGCGATATTCATTATAGTATCGGAAATTGCGTCTAATGAAATTCTGTCCAGATTTCTCGGTGTTCCATCTGCATTGAAATACCCGATTGCCAAAATCGCAT
Organism: uncultured Roseivirgaceae bacterium; assembly: GCA_964507705.1. Lineage (GTDB taxonomy): Bacteria > Bacteroidota > Bacteroidia > Cytophagales > Cyclobacteriaceae > JAAUQL01. The sequence goes on from CAZDRA010000152.1 coordinate 2,887, forward strand.
AGCCTTTTTGAATAAGACTGTCTCTTTTGCTTTTCATATGGTTTCTATGCCAATCAATACCACCTTCTGAACCTCCAAAAGCGACAATCAAAGGTTGATTATCAGAATCTCCTAAATATAATAGAGTTTCTACAACTCCGTGTTGTTTTGAAAGAGATGGCACATAAGTGAATAAAAAAACAAGTCCTGCGACTAAAACTAATGTGATGATTAAAAATGTTTTTATTATTCTTTTTTTCATATCCTAAAATTAAGAGTCAAAACTACTGAATGATGTTGTCATAACTTTTGACATATATCAAATAATTATTTTTCGGCTCGTATTCTACTTAATGTTTCTTGAGTAATTCCTAAATAGGAAGCAACCATTCCTAAAGGAATACGATGATAAATATCAGAATACGTTTTTTGAAAATGGTAATACCTTTCTTTGGCAGATGTGAATCGCATAGATGTAATACGTTCCATTAAATGACCAAAAATACTGCCCATTGATAAACGAGCGTAACGCTCCATTTCTGGAAAATTGTCAAAAAGAAACACAAGGTCGTTTACGTTTATAAAATACGCTTCGGTGTTTTCAATTGCATCAATATAATAGATGTCTTTTTTTTTTGCATAAAACTTTTGGGCGAATTTACCCATTCATCTATCCCGCAAAAATATTCGCTTATTTCCTTTCCATCTTTTAAAAAATAGGTTCTTAAAATTCCTTTATTAATGAAATAACTTTCTGTACAAACTTGATTGGCATTTAATACCATTTTCCCCTTTTTGAAAACAATATATTTTAATCGTTTTGCAAGTTCAAATTTTAGGTTTTCTGAAAGTGGAATGAACTTTTCAAAATGTTCGAATATATTTTCTGTTATTTCAATGTTTTTCAATGATTACTTTTTTTTGCTTGTTGCTAACTATATAGCGTTGTATAAAATGCTTCCCCAATATAGCGACAAGACTTCAAAAATGGAAAGATGTTTCAAAGATTGATTAAACATCTAATACGATAAATGGGGAAGTTTTTTATTCAATAGGCCTGCCTTTGTCGGCAGACAGGTTGGATGATTCTGGTGTAGCTTTCCTATCACAATCCTACTTCTTAAGCCCATCAAACATGCCTCAAAGGCCAATGGTTCTTGAGGCATTTCAGAAAATATTTTGGCTATTGGGTTAAGTGTTTTATGGCAAGTTTTTCTTTATTCAGTCAAATAGTTTTTTACATTTCTACGATAACTATAATATGGCGTAGTGCATCTACCTATTCTTACAATCATTTGAATTTTTTCTTCACTTTTAATATTCATCAAGGTATTGAGTTCGTTTCGTACAGTTTTCATTTCATCATATTCTTGAATTGCTTGATTGTATGGGTGGACATATAAATTTAACTGTGTCGATGCCAAATTGAACCTAACATAATCTCTACCAGTTTTAAGCCAATCAATATAGCTGTTTTGGTCAGTTTTCCATAAAATAATACCTTTTGTACTTTCAATACCTTTTAAAACACTTTTTAATGATAAGTTGATTGATTTCTCGCTATGCCATTTTTCTTTATCTCCGTTGTCAAGAGAATTTTCTGCCAACCATTTCATTATTCCTTTATATCCCATTTGTGGAATACTAATTCCATCTCTTTTTTCTGCTCGTTCTTTTTCTGAATACCTGAACAGGTGTCTTGTTTCTTCATTGGTTTTAAATGTTTTAGATTCAATTTCAAAACCTTTATAGAAAATATCAAAATAGGCTTTCATTTCTCTTTCAGTATTAATAAAGGTCATTTTTGAATGGCTATCATTCACCAATTTTTCAATCTTATTAAATTCGTTTTGTGTAATAATATCTCCATTATATTCTCTTCTATTGGTCTGCCTTTTGCAAATTTGTTTTGCAAGAGGATCTTCCAACATGTCTTTCTTTATCAGACTTATTTTTGCAACTGGCTTAATCCCAAAATCATTTGAAGAACTATACCCATCAGGGAAATACTCAAGCTCTGTTTGATATCCTAATGTTGTTGTTCCAATGGCAAGTGTTTCAATAAAACAACCTGCTCCAATATGAATTTGTCGAGACGGCGGGTCAGTTGCAGGCAATAAAATCTTTTCATCTACATAAAACAACATTTCATGATCATTCAAAATCTTAAATTTCCAAGATTGTGTATTGTGCGGACTTGGTGCATTTACGCCAATAGCAATCGCTTTTAAAATTGGCTGATGGAAAGTGTCTATATCAGGTCGTTTATCTTTGTGTTTTTTGTCTGCAAATTCTAACTTCGATAATGAACCTGCAAAAAGTTTGCGACCTCCAAATGTCGACATAAACATTGCAACGGTCATCACTTGACCAATTTTTGCTATAAAATCTCTGCGTTCCATAAATTTGTTATTAAGAATATATAGAGCAAAACTACAATGAGGCTAAAACGAAACCATTGACCTACATCAAGAAATAAGAATACGGTTTATTTAGAGCCTGTCAATAAAGTGCTTGATTTTTGAAATATTTAGATTCGATGACTTTATAGACAGGCTCTATTTAGATGCTATTTTTTTTCGGATTCGGCTCAATGTTTCAGGTTTTATATTGAGATAAGATGCTATTAAATATTGGGGGACTCTTTGTGGAAGGTCAGGTCTTTTGTTTATTAACTTTACATACCGCTCCTCTGCATTGTCAAGCATCAGTGACTTTGCTTTTTGTTGCCAGTTCATAAAAAGGGCTTCTGCCATTAGTCTACCTACTTTTTCAAATATTGGATTTTGAGAATATAATTCCTGCATATCATCATAAGAAATCACTTCTAATTGGGTATTTTCAAGACATTTAACATCTTTTCCTGCTGGCGAATTTGTTAGAAAACTGAAATAATCAGTAATGAATTCTTTGTCCAAAGAAAATTCATCTATTATTTGTTCTCCGTTTTTATTATAGGAACAAAGCATACTTCCACTTACAATAAAACCAACTTTTCTACTTATTTGCCCTTCCCGAATAAAATAGTCTCCTTTTTTTAAAGAAACAGGTTTAAACTTTGATAGGAAAAAATTTAAATCATCTTCTTTCAAAGGTATTATTTGTTCGATATGTTTTATTATTTCGTCCGTCATTTTAATTTGCCCTAACGATATAGCGTTGTATAATATGTTTCCCCAATATAGTGAAGAGGTTTCAAAAAGGAAATAATGTTTCAAGATTGGGTAAAATATCTAATTCGATAAGTGGGGAAGTCTTTTATACAACAGGCAGGCCTGCGATAGAGAGCCAGTATCTGTAAAAGATAGTTCGATAATTATAGTTCGATTTGTCCACTTTATTTCTTTAGCCATTTTTGGATAAGTTTAGATGCTTCAGAATTCGAATATACTTTTCCTGATTCAGCATCATCAATTCCCTCATTGATATCAGTTTTTTCTTCTTGGGTCTTGAATATTGTTGACTTTTTCTACTAATTTCTCTTTGACGTTCACCATACTTTATATGGTAGCCATTTTGGGAAATAGTTGCAAGTAGCACAATGAAATCCAATGGTGATTCGATATGTGATGGAGCGACGATTGGAGAGCTGGCATCATCATCGTTTGTTATGTCTAATACCTCCTCTATTCAATAATCTTTTTACGTTTTTCCGGATTTTGTCTTGTATCAAAAATCGAAAGTATTCTTAGCTCGATATCCGTAAATTCATATATGAGTATATAATCTCTCACAACCTTTATTCTAATATTTTCTTTGTTTGAACCCCTTCCCGTTCTTGGGTGAATTGCAAGTAATTCAGCTGCTTCTATATATAGTCTATTAAGTTTTTGGCTATAGATTTTTGATTTGTTCCGTTTGTTCCGTTTGTTCCAATATGCAAAAATAGTTTTTCTATCTTCTTGGGCTCTTCTTGACCAAATTATTTGTCGAACCATTTTTCTATTTCCTTGTTAGCTTCAGAATGTGTTGAAAATTTTCCGTTAGTGATTTGCTCCCTTGCTTCTGAAACAGAATTTTCCATATCTTCTGATAAGACATATGGCGATTCAATATCTACAACTTCAATATCTATTAGTCGGGATGCTTCCCTAAGTAATACTTCATTCTCAATTGAACTAATTTTATCTATCAATCGTTTCCGTAAATCTTTTGTTGACATAGGTTTCAATTTTATAATGAAAAAACAAATTTATTATGCAATTTTTTCCTTTAGAACTTCATTACTCACTCCTCTTCTCCATTTTCAGTCTTAAAGATACAAATTCTCTTCCTAAAATCATTCATTCTATCTCTGCTTCCTCCCTGTTGTAGGCAGGCGTGCGATAGTGAGACCAAAGGCAGATGGGCTATTATCAAAACCTCAAGATACTGCTTAACCCAAAATCATTAAAAATCTTCCATGAAACCTGCTGTTACCGAGGATTTTTGCACTGGATATTTTGGCTATTCGGCTTAGTGTTGTGCACTTGTGCTTTTTATTAATATATCTATTCACCCCAAATATATTCTCCAGGTATTTTTACTTTCATTTCATTTTTAAATTTTCTCCACTCCTCAATCAGTTTCTGATATTTTTCTGGCATGGATTCCTTAAGATCATGGAGCTCGGTAAGGTCTTGCGGTATATTATAAAGTTAATAATTTATGAATAAATGTCAGTATACAATACCCCCGCCTTGCATTATAGCGTTTGTTAGGTCAGTATCTTTCAATTTTTTCGAGCACGATTCTAATCCTGTCTACCTCTTTCCGATATCCAGATTTACTAAATGTTACTCCTATTAGCATAATTAATAAACCAAATCCTTCTATTAGTAAGAATACCCAGTGAAAATTAGGGAACACTAAAACTATTGGGGTCAGCAACATTAGAATTAATCCGTAAAGCCAAATTGAGGTAATAATTTTACTGAAACGGGTAGGCTTTATTTTATACTCCAGTAAATTTTCCACTTCGTCACTTTTAATAAGTTTTCCTACCAGTTCAGCACGATAGTTTCGAGGTAAGTGAGATGTCCGTATTTTCAAGGTTCCATTTGAGTTCATAAGAGTCAATTCGGGTTGATTCCTATTTTTATACAGATTGACTTGTTGTATAGCGTCTTCAAATAGTTTGATAGGGTCTGAACTACTGAATTTAAGCTCTCCTATTTCTGGTTCGTATATTTTCATTAATTATGTCCAAACATTAAACCTAACGTCTCGGCTATGGTTTCGTTGCGATGGTTTAGCGACCAAGTTAATAAATAATTACAGACCAATTGTTCATCTGCGAGGATTTTCCGAAGGAAAATCAGTAGCAATGAACTATAGCCATTGTTACCATTTCGTTGCTTATTCCTCAAGTGTCTGTCATCTTCTTTTTTTCCAAGTATAGCTTAATCTTCTTCGGTCAGAGAAAGAATGGCTCCTCCAATTTTGTAAGACTCTAGGTCTAAGAATTTCCCAAGTTGTGCGGAAATATAGATAGTATTTATAACATCATTTGGTGTAGGGTACATGTGAATATCTCGACCAACAATATCTAACATTTCAGGTAATGCTGTTCCTCTTTGACGAGCGATTTCTATTTCAGCATCTGTGTAGGCATTGTGTAAATGAACATCATAAAATGCGCCATTTCGAACTTGATCAGAAGCAAATTGATTTGCTCTTAAAACGCGTTTGTAATAGGCATTGTTAGGATGCCAAGAAATGTTTGTACCATAAACATCAATATCAAAAGAGTTTTCTGGTGTGCCATTTTCTTGTAATAAGGTGTATTGTTCCCATATGTTTTTATGTACATTACGTATACTTGTTGTAATTGTATTATTTGATTGTTGCAATAAATCTTTTAATTCTGCATTTGTTAGTTGTTGCCCTTCAGAAAGACCAAACGCTCTTCGTTGTTTTGTAGTTAAATAATCCGATAATCTCATTCCAATCGGTAAAATAAGGTGTTCTACATCTATAAAAAGATCATTATGTGATACATCTCTATAACCTGAATCATTGAGGTTTTGTTTTCCAAATTGTGCGATCGGTTCAATTTCAGACTCAGAATCATCTTTTATTATATCCATATCTACAGCATTTAATAATATTCCAAGAACCAGGCCTTTACCTGCTGAATGGCGTAATGCTAATATTGCCAAGGTATCAAAACTTCTGCTAATTTTAGCATCTAATATTCCTCTTTTTTTACTATCTATTCCAAGAATATTTGGTAGGGTAAATTGATCTAAAAGAATATTATTGCTACCAGTAATTAATGAACCAAATTCAACATTCTGTCCTTTAGGAAATTGATTTGTGGTATGTACAAGGAGTTCTGCTAATTGACTTAGACCATAAACATTTTTTGAAGGGTCACCATTAGTTGAGTTAGGATTCATATGATCAGGAAAAATATCAGTAGTTAATTGTTTAATTAAATCAAAATAGCGAATACTGTCTCTTACATCCGAGGATAAAACAGCAGTTTTAGCATACTCTTTTAATTTCTCATATGTAGCCATGTCTGCATTCATTAATTCTGTTGTATTTAAGAATTTTAATGCTTGCATTTTTCGATTACCTAATTGTGGTTGTTGAATTGAAGTCTCTTTAGTCATTTTTATCTTATTTTAAACGGAAAAAGCAAGAAATTATTTGTAATCAGTTAAACATCTAACTGCATGTTTTTCACAATGAATGGTAATACTAAGTGTAAATTCTTTTCGTCCTTTGAAATGTAATGAAAAGGATGGA
>CAZDRA010000153.1:0-9534 GCA_964507705.1 uncultured Roseivirgaceae bacterium
ACTTTATAAAAGTGGAAAACTTGAGATCAAGCAGCATAAAATTTACCTGAAGTAATTATTATTTAATTCAAACAGTAATCCGGTGAAATAATCTCAACGATTACATTTTATTACCTTTTCTGAATGCGCGGCTAAGAAATTTTTCATACTTGTCTATTATGATAGGCCAGCTGTATTTAGTATCGATTTTGATTAAATTAGCCTTTATTAAATCTTGGTAATCATTTTTATTCACCTTGTCGAAGATTAGCGTCAACTCTTCATCATTTGAGAAATAGAGACCATCTTTTTCTAATATAGCTTTGTTAAATACATTATTATGTGCGCATATCAATGCACCGGATGCCATGGCCTCAAGCAAAGAAGGATTTGTGCCACCTACCGAATGACCATGAAAATATAGGTTTGAGTAGTATCTTAAATTATTAAGCATTTCGATATTATAATGGCTGCCCAGAAATTTAATGTTAGTGTTCGATCTAAATCTTTGTTTCAAATATTTACCAAAATTATTTTCCGAATTTCCAATTAAGATTAGTTCATTACTACTTGATGATTTTTGTCGTGCTGTAAGAATTGTCTCAATATTATTTTCCGGCTCCATTCTTGAGATTACTAAGTCGTAACTGTACGGTTTCAAAAAAGGAAAGTATTCCGTAACCTTTTTGAAATCAGGAGAACTAAATCTTGATGCGCCATAAGCAATAAATTCAGATTCAAGTTTATACTTTTCGCTTAGATAATTCTGAATTCCAATGGAATCAGATATAAAATAATCACTAGTTTTTACTGCCCATTTTTCAGCTTTCTGAAGAAAACATCTTACTTTATTGGAATATTTAGATCTTTTCCACTCCATCCCATCCATGTTAGTAACGATGATGGATTTTTTTGGCAATAGCCAACCCCAGACGGAACTACTTGTGTAACCCAACTGAAGAATGACATCGAAGTTTCTTCTTCTTGAATCGAGAATGCAATTCAAGTCGTAAATAAATTGACCTGCGGTTCCCAATTGCTTTTCAGGATCATATTTATGAATGATCCGGACATCTTGCCATATTTTCTTTTGATAAGGATGGTTATGAGAATTATATACAGAGACATTGTGGCCTTTTTTAATCAAACCAATTGAAAGGTACTCAGCAAATTGCTCAAAACCTCCATAGTGGTTAGGGATGCCTCGAGTTCCTAATATTGCTATTTTCATTTATTGCTAAATTGGTAAGATCCTAAAATTAGTTCGCCAAATAAGAGTTGATTTTAATTTTGAAGACTTGCTATACTGAAAACTGGAAATATTTCATCAGCAATTTCTTTCATTCCTAAATCTGACGGGTGAGAACCAACTCCTTTGTCAAAATAATATTTAAAGGCCATATTCGCTGAATTTTTTTCTAATTCACTTATGTCAATATAAGGATATTGAAATTCCAACGAAATATTTTTTAAAACTTTATTGAAGTTTTTCTTAAACCAAAATGAGTTAACCAAAAGGATTTCCGTTTCTTTATCAATAATAGTATCAATGAAATTTGAAAAATGGGATTTGAAGTTATTTTTGAAAACTAATTCTTCCTTTATGTTTTCGCCTATATTTATAATTAAAATATCAGGCTTAATATTAATGAAACTACTTAAATTTCCTTCTTCAGTTTTATCCCAATACTTTCTTTCAAACCATGAAATACTAAAAACCTTCATGTCAATTGAATCGGAATAATTATCCATTCTTGATTTTAATATATGGACATAATCTTTTTCTTTTTCAGAAGCTGCCATTCCCCAATTTCCGTACCATCCTATTGTAGGAATAGGTATAGTTTTAGTAATACTATTTCCCAAGATTAGCACATTAAGTGATGAGCTTACGTTTTTAACAACTATTAAATATTGTTTTGCCTTTCCCCTATACTTTATATAAAGGGAGTTTTTCTCAGAAGCATTTAATAATAAATCGCCAACGTTTTTTGTAGAATTCAAATACATTTCCTCACACCCTTCGCATTCAATTAATAAAGAGAAATTTCCTTTTACAACCTTGGCGGGTATCGCAAAGATAATTGTATCATCTGAAACAATTCCTTCAATATTAAAATTCAAATTATTTTCAATGCTTTTTGCTAAAATGATTTTACTAAACTTCAGAGTTTTTGTCATTTCCTCTTGGACACATCCTTGAAGGAATAAACAAAAAATTAATATAAAAGAAAGCCTATGCATTAAGATATTGTTTTTAAGACCTTTGCTGGAACTCCACCAACAACTACATTGTCTCCAAAATTTTTAGTCACTACTGAACCCGCAGCAATTACAACACCACAACCTATGGTGACACCTGCTAAAATAATAGTGCCGGAACCGATCCAACAATTATCACCAATTGTAACTTTTTGTCTTGTCTCACCTTGGAGTTTGAATGGGATGTCAGATTTAGCAATATTATGATTTTCTGAAAATATTTTTACGTACGGCCCCATTATAACAAAATCTCCTATCTCTACTTCACCTTGACAACCAATATGAGAAAATGCCCCTATTGAAGAATTGTCTCCAAGCCTTAAACCAATACCCAAATTCCTTATTACACCACTTCCAATAATGTTAGCATATCTACCCAATGTAACATCGTCTCCAATCAGAATTCCGTTTTTCGAAAGGGCATTTATAAATACCCCATCTTCAATTATTAAATTTTTTCCAGTATTAATTTTATACTTAAATTGAAATTTTACGTTTTTCCCGCAAAAAATTATTCCATCGCTTTTTAATGTGACTTTGAGAATCAACCCCCTAATAAGTTGGGGAAATCTATGAAAGAAAATCAGTAAAATATCTCTATTTGAAATTGCTGGGTCTGCAACGTACTTCTTCCCTTTTAGTTTTATTAGTATAGCATCAATTGCATATTTTATGAAATTTTTCAAGTACATATCAATTAAAAATATTTATGAAATAATATAATTTGCTATAAAAATCATTAAATATCGGAATTAAAAATTTCAAATATTTTATTTGCTTTAAAAGACCATGATATTTCTTCCGGAAGAACGCATTCTTTCCACCCAGTATTAATTGCCCTTTTTAAATTGTCATTAAATATTGTTTTGTCATTTGACATAAAGACATTATCATTTACTTTATAAACGCCATTTCCATAAGTTGAGACGATCGGCTTTTTTGAAGCCAGATACTCATAAAATTTTATCGAATCACCACCATGAGAGTTTTTATTTGAGTTGTAGGGAATTATACCAACATCAAAATTTTTTACATAGTTTGGGTATTCCTTGTAGTGTATATTTCCCAAAAAATACAAGTTGTTACTTTTAGTAATTTTATTATAAATGGGCTTATTCATAACTGGTCCTACAATTACAAAACTATAATTTGGATTTTTTTGAACAATAAAATTTAAAAGATCAATATCTAATAAATGAGTAATGGATCCACCAAAGCCAAATATTGGGCGTGGTATGTTTTGATAAGGAATAAATTCTTTATTGTAGGGATCATTAAATAAGCTTAAATCAACTCCATTTTTTAATACAAGACATTTTTTAGTATTGAACTCATTTATAAAATAACTTCTATTTTCATCCGAGTTAGTGATCCAAGTTCCTACAACTTCCGAAAAATCTGAATAACTATTTGATATTTGCTTTCTCCATTTACTGAATACGGGGAATTTCATCCAATTATCAAATGCATCAAATACGATTTTTTTTGACTCAATTCTATTTATTAGGTCACGCGAATAAAGGGTGGAATTATAAACACAATAGTCATTTATCCCAATTGATAAAAGACTATCATTAATAAAACTTAATAATTTGGGTTTGCCATAACTTTCCCAAAACCATAATTTTTGTTTAAACAGCAATTTAATATCGTATTTAAAGATTGAGTCAATAACATAAAGACCGCTTTTAATTTTAATTAATTTATAATTATCTTTTTCATATTCTATTTCACCTTTTATTTCCGGTAGGTGCCTTACAAATTTTTCAATTCCTGATATAGGTCTATTAACAATGATAACATTTTCAATTGTCTTGGAATTTATAAACTCTAATATGAAGTGAGTATCTCTATTTCTGTATCCATTAATTAAAATCTTTCTGTAATCATGAAACGGTATAGCAAGTATATTCATATTCGAATAAATATTATGTAAGTAATTAACATATTTAAATCTGTTGTGTAATTCGTGAAAAAACCATAGAAAAGCAAAAAACAGGTAATTAATAATGAATAATGGTTCTTTGTTTTTTGTTGGGAATATATAATAAATGTGTAGGTCGTAAAAAATATAACTCCAATGAGACCAAGATCAAAATAATTCCATATCCACTGGCTAAAGTTTTGAGCACTTTCAAAAGTACCAGATTCAATATCAAAATATGAATATGGACCTTGCCCAAATAAAGAAATACCTTGTTCAAGTAAAATAAAAATAATCTGTTGTCTTGATGCTTCTCCACTATTGTAAAATTTTTCAGCATTATTAAGATTTAGTAATTGGTTATAATCAAGGCTATTAAGAAAAAAATATGCCAAACAGATTAATATTGGAATAGATATTAGAACTAATAATTTGCCAAATTTGAAATGATTAATAAATAAATAAGTTAGAGCCAATAATAGTAATAAGTAACTATATTTCGAATTAGTAAGTAAAACCGAAAAAATTACGATGGATAAAATAGAAATGAATTTTGCTCCTCTATACTTTTTTGACGCATAAAGTAAAAAGCAAATTAAAAAAAATCCTAAAGCATGATCATTTGCCATAAAAAATGTCCCAAAACTAAAATCAATTTCGTGAACAACTTTATCGCTTAATCTAATGCTGCTGAATATATCATAAGTGAATTTCTGAATAACCAGGACAGGTAATTGAATTAGCGCAACAACTGTCAATAGATTGATGAGTATTTTTTTGCGGGTTGGGTTTATTATAAAATAGTCGGCAATATAAATCGCTGCAATTGGCAAAAAGACAAAATACAGATAGATAGTTGATTTTAGTATCCCGGCATTGTTAATAAATATACCATTTACTATTATGTATACGATTGTCAAAACGGCAAATTGAATGACAATAGATGGTCTATTTATTTTAAAGGAATTTAAATTTATTATTAGTTGAAATACAATTACCGTTAACCCAATTAAATACGAGGAAATAGTATTGGAAATCCCAACAAAAAATTGAGTCATTCCTCCTAAAATAAAGACATAAATGAGTATAAATGTGTAAAATATTTTTTTATACGATAGTATTATGTTGGGGTTCATTATTTGTCAAGAATCAGATTTATTTTACTTGTCAAAAATTTACGTTTTTGAAATGACCCATTTCAAAACTTTCTTAATAGTTTTATAAGGTTTAAATGTGTTAAGGTAATATATTATTGGCCTTTTGCTTTCATAATCTTTAGCTTGTTTGATGGCTTCAAGTTTTTGTTCTATATCTATTTTTTTAGTTTTTAGTAAAAGATTTGAAAAATCTTTTGAATTCTCATGCCAGTTAAGCTCCCTTTTTACGTACTGCCGAGCTTGATTTTTGTATATTCCTATTGATTTTTTATTATCAATGTACCATTGCATGGATAAAGCGAGGGACGGTATGCTGCAGATAGACATGGGCCAATAATAGTTATCGTCCCTGACCTCTTCGTGATCAACATCGACTAGCATTCCATTTTTGCCATGAACAACAAATTCATTCATTGGTGCTTGGTTTGTAGTAATTACTGGTAATTCGCAAGATAGTGCTTCTGCAATTGTAAGCCCAATCCCCTCTAACCGAGTAGGATAGATGTATACATCTCCCAAATGATACAAACCGGGAGCCCCAACAGTTTTATGAATCACTTTAAGCAATTTACAGTTTTCAAATCTTCTGATATCTTTTGCTAAACTTGGTAATGCAATTTTTAAATCAACTTGAGAATGAATTATAACTTTATAATTCTGTGATTTTATTGTTTTCATTGCTTTAATAAGCAAATCTGTCCCTTTCCGTTTAGGGTTCATCCCACATGAATGAAAAAATGTTACCGACTTACGTACTTCATTGCGATTTCTATCTACAGGTTTAAAGATATTTATTTCGGTCCCCCAAGGAATATAGTATGCTTGCTTGTGCCAATCAAAAACACTATAATGTCTTTTAGTATTGCAGATTAAAAAATCATAAATTGAGTGTAGTGGTACTGTTTCTTTTTGATAATAATCAATGTAGGAGCCACAAATAACATTTAATTCAGCGCAAAGAATGACAGAATCCCATTGCTGTTGTTCATTGAAAATTACAATTTCAATTCTATTTTCAAGAACCCAATTCTTAAAATCACTAAGATCAATTTCAGTAGTTACAAAAAAGGGGTTCTTTTTTCCCCAATAAAGATTTTCTACCAACCATTTTGGGTCTTTTTTGGCGTAACTTTCTCCTCCTCTAACATAGACGAAAACATTATTATTTTCTGATAACGTATCATGAAACTGTTTGGAAACATAAGCCGCCCCTCTTTCAAACCATGTTGTAACAATTCCTATGTTCATATTAAAATCTTTTTAAAAACAAATTCTTAATTCTTTCAAGATAAAAACCATTCCTAAAGAATACAAAATATAAATAAAAGCATGCTCCAAATAAAATTATCATATATTGATAAAGTGACTCCTTAAAAAGCATACTTGCTGAGCAAAATCCCAATAAAATTAAGGCCCCATAAATTGCTCCATTGTAGTGCTTATAGAAATCCTTGAAACCTATTTCAAGAAGCCTATACCCTATTATTAAACCTGGAAATAGGGATAAGGTAGCTGTTAAATTAAATCCAAGAGCAATACCAAAAGCAGTTTTTTCCAAGAAATGGTAACCAATGAAAATACCTAATAATTGAAATGGGAAAACGAGAAATAGTGAATTCTTCCATTGAATATCAGGCCTATTAGTGACTAAAAATATCGTTCCTACTGGTGACACTATTGAATTCCTGAAAATCTGAAAGCAAAATATAGGTATAAGAGGAATTGCCAAGACCCATTTTTCACCTAATAAAAAATTAATGATTGGGGCATTTATAAATGCAAAAACGATTGCAAAGGGACTCACTATTATAAATAGAATAACTGAAATTTTGAGATAACTTTCTTTTAGCGCTGCCTTATTATTTGAGTACTTGGAAAATAAAGGAAAAACTGTCTTTGAAAAAATTTGAGCCAATTGAGAAAAGGGCATGACAACTATATTAACTGCGAGTATGTATATACCAAGTTGAACATCGCCAAAAAACTTACCTATTAATATAACATCAATTTTTTGAGTAATGAAGTTTATGAGATTAAAAAAAAGGACATTAAAACTGTATTTCACATATGCAAAAACGACATCCCAATTTCTATTAAAATCGTTGAAAGATGGCATCCATTTACTTTGATAAATATATCCCACAGAGCTAAAAAGAGCCAATAGTATCTGCTGTATTACTATGCTCCAATAATGATAACCATTTAAAGCAAGATAAAAAGCGATAATCCCAGAGAAGGTTATTGATATAATTTCAACTACAGCTATGCTTTTAAATTTTAGTTTTTTTAATAGTAGACCTCTATGAACAATAGATAAACCTGATATGCAAAAAATAATACTTAGGAAAGCAAAAATTTCACCTACTTCATCATTTGAATAAAAATCGGCTATAACTGATGATAAAAAAAAACCACCAATAAAAAGGATTGCTCCCAACAAGGCGTTAACCGCCCAAATTTTTGATAAAATGGAATTATTTAACTTTTTGGCTTGAATAATAGCACTTTCGAATCCAATATTTAACAATAGATTCAAAAAACTCACAAATACCATCGCCATTCCCACTATTCCTATTTCAGAAGGATTTAGTAGTCTGGCTAAGATGAAAAAAATAGCGGCATTTGATACAGCTTGATAAACTTTACTGGCACCGGTCCATTTAATCCCATGTAAAAACTGCAATCCAAGACTCATCCTATAATTGTCTAATTAAATTAAAGGCAAGAAAATTAATTAATTCAGTTTTTACGTACCGAGAAATATCTTTAAAGGAAGGGTATATGTGATTACAAAATTTATGCGTATTTAGTTCTACTTGCATGATTATTTCTGTTATTAAAAGCTAAATAAATTTTAAATGATACGTAGTTAACTCCTTTTTAAAAATGCAATAATCTTTTTAGATGCAGTGCCATCGCCATACGGATTATGTAAATGACTCATAGCATCATAGTGCTTTTTATTGTCTAATAAATCAGTGACTTCAGTAACAATCTTATTCTTATCTGTTCCAACAAGTATCACCGTGCCGGCCTCAACAGCCTCGGGTCGCTCTGTGGTATCACGCATTACTAAAACAGGTTTTCCCAGACTAGGTGCTTCTTCCTGAACACCCCCACTATCTGTAACTATTAAATAGGATTTATCCATCAACCAAATAAATGCTTCGTATGGTAATGGATCAATTAAATAGATATTTGGATTATCTCCTAAAATCGAATAAACAGGCTTTTGCACATTAGGATTTAAATGCACAGGATAAATAATTTGAACATCATCTCTTTGGGCAATGGTACTCAATGCTTCACAGATATCCAGAAATCCTTGTCCATGATTTTCACGTCTATGTCCGGTTACAAGTATCAATTTTTTTGAGCGATCAACGATTTTCTTTAACTCTAAAATTGATTTATTATCCTTAATATTATTCACAATTTGAACACTTTCTAAGAGTGCATCAATAACTGTATTGCCGGTAACAACTATAGAATCTTTATCTGTTCCCTCCGACAATAGGTTATCCTTCGATTTCTCAGTAGGCGCAAAATGAAAATCAGCAATTCGCCCAGTCAATTGACGATTTAGCTCTTCCGGAAAAGGGGCCTGTTTATTATAAGTCCGTAAACCCGCTTCTACATGACCTACTTTTGCACCGCTATAGAATGCAGCTAAGGCGGCAGAAGTAGAAGTAGTTGTATCGCCATGTACCAACACAATGTCTGGTTTATACTCTTCCAGAATTGGTTTTAACCCATTGATAATATCACCTGTTAATGAAAATAGATTTTGATTAGGTCTCATTAAATCCAGATCATAATCGGGAACAATTTTAAAAAATCCCAAAACCTGATCTAACATTTCCCTGTGTTGAGCTGTCACACAAACCCTAGTATCAAATGCTCTATTTTCTTCCTGAAAGGCTTTTACTACCGGCGCAATTTTTATGGCTTCTGGCCTTGTTCCAAAAACTATGAGTACCTTCTTCATGAGTATGAAAAATATTAAGCTTCAAATCTATTAAAACAAAAACTACCGTTTCCAGGCTACTGTAAGGCTTGACCATACCAATTTTCCGAAAACGTATCCCAATCCAAAAATTCCTCCTAAAATCAAGCTCACTATCATGATAATCATTCTTTTTGGCCCTGACTTAGTTATCGGCACCCTCACCGGTTCCAAAACAGTAAAAACCGGCGTCTCTTCTTTAACCG
>CAZDRA010000154.1:0-2262 GCA_964507705.1 uncultured Roseivirgaceae bacterium
ATCGGCACCCTCACCGGTTCCAAAACAGTAAAAACCGGCGTCTCTTCTTTAACCGTAATTTTGGCCTGTTCAAGCTGAGTAGCCAATCCTTTATACACCTCAAAACTAATGTTGTATTCTGTTTGCAATCTTTGGTACTCTGTTTGCGCATAGGCAGTAACTACATTTCTGTTGCGATCATTAAATAGTGCCAATTGTTTCTGGGATTTTTCAAAATTTGTTTTGGCATCATCAAATCGCTCTTGGACAAAATCGAGGTTTTTCTGAGCTTTGCCTACTTTATAATCTATAATATATTCTGTCAATAGGCGCACACTATTATCGGCTAATTCAGCGGCGGCCAATGCGTCTGGCATTTCGGTTGATACGGAAATTACGCCTGACTTCTTATCAACAGCAACTGAAATTCTATCCCTGAAATTTTCAAGTAATTTATTGTCTTCCTTGCTCAGTCTGATGATTTCGCTTTGCGGATTATTTTTTGTGCTGGATTTACTATCATCATTTGTCAACCACCCCTTTATAATAAATGGTAGGCCTATCGTATATTTTACGATTGACGAAATGAAGGAAGGTGTATCAATCTCTTTAAAGAAAATATACGAAGTGGATGTTGTATCCTGTTTTTCAAATTTGATGGGTTCATTCCAGATTTTTAAAAGAAATGGAACGCTTTGGGCAATTTGAGGATATAATTCCGGAGTTAGTGCCCCTGCTCCTCCCATATCTAAATTAATTCCAGCCAGCCCAGCCAAACTCCCAAGTCCACCAAGATTTGGTTTCATGCCTTCCTGGCTTTCAGGCATAAGTTTGCAGGAGGCTTCGTACTCTTCTTTGCTGCCAAAAGCGATCAAAAGTCCAAACAGAAAAAATATCATCGTCACTTTTAAGATCGTCTTTCTTCCAGCCCAAATAGTTTTGAACACCTGTATCAAATCAATTTCATCATCTTTGACTATAGAATTTTCTTTAGAATCTATATGATCGTGTTCAGTTCCCATGTTATTTGGTTAGTTGTTGAATAACCAATGCCAGCGTGGCAATGCTTGTGCTCATCGCTATCCATGCTTGTGCAGATAAAGGTTTGCGATCTGGTTTCTTGGGTACTATTATCTCTGTCCCGGGTGTTATTTTAGGGTAGTTCGAGAAGAATAAAAAATTTCTTGTCCGATCGACAGATCCATTTGCATATAGCACATACGACTTTTTCCGTCTAGCATTTTCAGAAAATCCACCGGCCTTTGAAATATAATTTTTAAAATTTAGGCCTTCATCGTACCGGACAGTGATTGGGTATAGAAACTCACCACGCATGCGTACTGTTTGTAATTGACGCGGAACTGAAAGAATATCACCTTCCTGGAGAATCAGGTCATATTTTGATCCTGGGGTTTTTAGGATTTCTTCAAGGTTTATTCCAATGGTTTCATATTGTAGGGCTGAAGCTGCCAATTTGATAGAATCCCTTTGCACCAATTCGTTTAACCTTTCTCGTTTCATTCGAATTCCTTCTCTGCCAATTCCTGCATCTTCATTTACATTATACTCATCAAGTTCGTTCTGAACATTCTGCAATCTTTTTTGCTGTAAAATTTCAGCCTCTGATTCCAAAGTAAATTCTTCCCTCGCAGATCTTGACTCAACTGATTTCAGTAATTGAGATAAATGTTCCAACCGAAGTTGTTCATTGGTTTTAGGGGGATTAAATTCAGTACGCCTTATCAATGTTGCGCCTTCAGGATACCCATTGCTCGACAACCCCCCTGCTCGTTTAATTAATTCAGATATTCTCTCATTCTTTTTCATCAAAGCATACTGACCCGGATAAATTATTTCCCCTTCCATCTTTATAGTCACCTGTGGTTCAAAATTTGGTGATTTCCGGATAAATACCTGATCATAGGGTTGTAATGTAAATTTTGAATCTTCATTATTCATATCCAGATTTTTACTGATAGAAAATGTAAAGATTTCTGCAGTTTTGTTGGCTTCCTTTTCTTCCATACTCTGCATTCTCCTGGCTACCTCCACCCTTGATCCTGAAGCTGAAGATCGTAATCCACCTGCTCTTATTATTAAGTCTTCGACAGTCATGTTGCTGAAATATGGGAATGTCCCACTATTTTTTATCTCACCAACAATGTTTACATAATACTCGTCATTCAAATCGTAAATGGAAGAAATCTGTACAAAGTCTTCACGTTGAAGTAAAATATCATCTTCCGTACCTTTAAGTAAATTTCTCAGGTTGAATGATAATAT
>CAZDRA010000154.1:2362-9522 GCA_964507705.1 uncultured Roseivirgaceae bacterium
GTGTAGGCATTTTCTGTAAAACCTCCTGCATAATCAATTAACTTTGAAAAAGACTCTCCATCGATAGTTTCATATATTCCTTCTCGCTTTACTTCACCGGTTATTTCAATTCTATTTATATATGGTCTTATCCGAACGATATCCCCATCCTTTAATGTTACATTATTTTCCAAGGTTCCACTTGACAAAAAATCATATACATCGACAGATGCGTACTTCTTATTGTTTCTAATAATCTCGATATTGCGCATAGAGCCATAAAAATTGGGTCCGCCGGATAAATACAAAGCATGAGCTATTGTAGAAAGTGAGCTGATATTATAAGATCCCGGTCTTTGAGCCTCGCCAATTACATGAATACGAATTGTTCTTAATTGACCAAGCGATACTTGCGAAAATGTATTCGGAGCCGTTCCTTGTCTCGATCTAAGACCTGAATATATTTGTGTCAATCTGTTTTTTATCCTCTCCGTCGCCCTTTCAATTGTCAGGCCATTCAAATATAACGGGCCTAAATTTGGTATCTTTATATAGCCATCCGGAGATATTATTTCCTGATATGTTTGCTCTGAGGCTCCCCAAACATCAATTATCATTTCATCGCCAGGTCCTAATACATAATCTATGGGAGTAGGGAGATTAAGGTTCGATTCGAATGTGAGATTTTCAGAATTAAATAATTTGTAGCCGAAAACTCTCTTGTGCAATTCAAGTTCTTCTCTATCTACAATATCATCATAATCGTCAGTGAGGTAAATGACAAGATCATCAGGTTTTATTTGTTGAGTTGCTCTTGTTCGGGAGCGATCAAATCCAGTACCTGTTTTTCCAACTCCTGATTGGATTTTGCCCATTCTTATTTTAAGCTTATCGACCTGTTCCTGAGGAAGGCCTCTTGATAAAAGAGCAATTTCTATTTCGGCTTCAGAAAATCCACTTTGCTCCACCTGATCAATATATTTTTTTATTTGAGCGTCAGAAAGATCATCAACATTAAATGTGCTCAGCTGGGCTGCTGACATGTTTTGCATTTGACTGATATCTGATGAGACCTGACTCCACAAGTTGGTACAGATTACAAAGATACCTAAGACAGTTAAGAGAAACCTTGGTTGTGATTGCATTAATATTATTTGATTTTATAATAGTCTTTGTACCAATCGACAAATGATTTTATTCCGTCTTCTATTTTTGTGTCCGGTTTAAAGCCCACTTCTGCGATCAAGTGATCTACATTGGCGAAGGTTGCTACCACATCACCGGGTTGCAAAGGCATTAAATTTTTCTTTGCTTTTATACCAAGAGCTTTTTCTATTGATTCAATAAAATAGTTTAGCTCAACGGGCTGGTTATTTCCAATATTGAAAACTTTGTATGGCGCACTGCTATTTGACGGATCAGGGTTGAGGGCATCCCATGTTGTATTTGGTTTTGGTACATGTTTTATCAATCTGTACACGCCTTCCACAATATCATCGACATATGTAAAGTCTCTTTTCATTTGCCCATAGTTAAAAACATCAATGGACTTACCTTCTAATATTGCTTTTGTAAAAAGAAACAAGGCCATATCTGGTCTTCCCCAAGGACCATAAACAGTAAAAAATCTTAGCCCCGTAGTTGGGATATTATATAAATGCGAGTATGTATGGGCCATTAACTCATTCGCTTTCTTTGTGGCAGCATACAAAGAGACCGGATGGTCGACGTTATTTTCTACAGAAAAAGGAATGTTTTTATTTGCGCCATAAACAGAGCTCGAAGAAGCATAAATAAGATGTTTGACATTAAAATGTCTACATCCTTCAAGGATGTTGAGAAATCCTTCAATGTTACTGCTGGTATAGGCATGTGGGTGTGTAAGTGAATACCGCACTCCGGCCTGAGCAGCAAGGTTTACAACATAAGTCGGCTTTTCTATTTCGAAAACTTCATTTACCGCCTCTCGATTTTGTAAGGATATTTTGTGGTTATTGAAATGCTTGGATTTTTGTAAAATTCCAAGACGATCCTTTTTGAGATTCACATCATAATAGTCATTGAGTTCGTCAATGCCTACGACTTCCCATCCTTCCTTCAGAAGACGATTCGATAAATGAAATCCTATGAATCCGGCAGCACCGGTAACGATTATCTTATTCAAAATAATTATGATTTGGATTGAAAATCAGCCGCAAAATTAAGCATTAGAACATAATTAGCGTGTTATAACATTATTTATTTTTTAAATAAACTTACATTTGTCATTACATGATTGTAAGCGAAATATGGATATTGTTGAAGAAGGAAATACTCATAGAATTGAGAATGAAGTATGCCCTTAGTGGCATGTTGCTTTATTTGGTGAGTTCTATTTTTTTGGGATTTATAAGCTTTAGTTTGGGTAGTGTAAATATCAATCCGCCAACTTGGAATGTATTATTTTGGATAATCATGCTTTTTGTAGCTACAAATTCCATTGCAAAAAGTTTTATCCAGGAAAGCAGAGAACGACAACTCTATTACTATACCATTGCCAGCCCCCAGTCAATTATTGTTGCAAAAATATTATTTAATAGTTTGCTGATGTCTTTTTTGGTTTTGATGGGCTTCGCTATTTACATTATTTTACTTGGCAATCCGGTCGAAGATCTTTCACTATACATCTTCAACCTTATTCTGGGTGCGGTGGGTTTTTCCACCTCGTTTACCATGATATCCAGCATTGCTTCAAAAGCGTCAAACAGTGGAACACTCATGGCTATTTTGGGATTTCCAATAATTATTCCAATGCTGTTATTACTTATAAAAATCTCAAAAAACGCCATTGAAGGACTCGACAGGATAACAATCTATGATGAGGTAGCAACTTTATCATCTATAATTATTATATCTACTACTACATCAATCATATTGTTTCCGTACCTTTGGAGATCAAATTAAATCATAAATTATTAACAGGTGTCGGCATCCTTTTTCATAAAAAATAATTGGTGGAAAATACTGGGAATCTTACTGATTTTCTATGTATTGACCTACGGATTGTTGATGGACGTGCCCCGGCTGGCCATACTTAATGAGACAATCAGAAACTTGTATTTTCATGTAGCTATCTGGTTTGCCATGTTCATACTACTCATAGTTTCCATGGTTTATTCTATAAAATTTCTTAAAACATCAGACTTAAAATCAGATGCAATTGCTGGAGAATTTGCAACTATTGGGATCATTTTTGGCGTGATAGGCGTTGTTACAGGATCTGTATGGGCAAAATTTACATGGGGCGATTGGTGGGTAAATGATCCAAAACTCAATGCAACTACCATTGCGCTACTTATCTATCTGGCTTATTTTGTCTTGCGATCTTCCATTGAGGATGGCCAACAAAAAGGCAGGATAAGTGCCGTGTACAATATATTTGCATTTGCAGCTGCCGTTCCATTGATATTTATTTTACCAAGACTAACAGATTCATTACATCCCGGGAATGGTGGCAATCCCGGATTTGGAAGTTATGATCTTGATAATAAATTAAGAATAGTGTTTTATCCGGCAGTTATCGGATGGACATTGATAGGGGTTTGGTTTGCTAGTATGAGGATAAGAATTAAAAATATTGAAATGGCCTTAGATGATTTTGAATAGTCCTACTTTAAAAAATGTGAAAATATAAATACGTGAAAAAAGTTTTATTTGCATTAGCAGTTTTCTTTTTATTGAATTTTATAATTTCTGTACCTATGGTTATTGCGCAAGGTACAGGAAGCACCACCGTAGAGATGGCTGACAAGATTCGCTCCGAAGGAAAAATTTATGTTGTAGTCCTAGTCATTGTTATACTATTTGGCGGGCTGGCATTTTATGCAATAGGAACAGAGCACAAAGTAACAAGGCTTGAAAAAGAGGTGAAAAGATTAAGTAAAACCCAGCAATCGAAAACATAATAGAGGCTAAATGTATTCTTTGAAAACATTATAAATAATGAAAAAATCGCACATACTAGGAATTGTAGTTATCGCCATAGCAGTATTCGTGATCATTTCTACAGCAGGAGACGCCAGCACTTATGTGAGTTTTGATGAAGCAAAAGCACTTGTTGAGTCAGGGAGTAACAAAAAGGTACACGTGGTGGGGCAATTAAAAAAAGATGATGATGGAAAAATTATTGGCGTTGTACCAAGCAATGACAAGCTGTCTGTCACATTTTTGATGGTTGACAATAATCAAAAAACCAATAAAGTATTTTACAACCAACCTATGCCACCGGACCTTAAGCAGTCGGAGCAGGTGGTCGTTGTTGGGCAGTATAGGGATGACATATTTTATGCTAGTCAAATATTGCTGAAATGCCCATCGAAGTACGAAGAGGAAACATTGCAGATCAGTTCGGTAAAATAGAAATATGATCAATCTTTTTATTGGAAATTTAGGCCATCTTTTTGTCATCCTTGCTTTTGTACTTTCATTGGCTTCTGCCTTTTCTTATTTTCAAGCAACAAAAAAAGATGACATTCAATCTCAAAAAGGATGGATTGTCAACGGCAGAATACTCTTTTACCTTCATGGAATATTTGTTGTCGGGGTCATTGTAGTCTTATTCCTCATTATTTATAACCAGTATTTCGAATACCATTATGCCTGGTCTCACGCTTCAAAATACCTACCTATTCATTATATCATATCATGCTTTTGGGAAGGCCAGGAAGGAAGTTTTTTGCTATGGATATTTTGGAATGGCGTACTGGGCACCGTCCTAATCTTTACCAATAAGAAGTGGGAAGCACCGATCATGGTGATTTTCGCCATGGTGCAGGCTTTTCTAACATCTATGATTCTGGGAATTTCCATTTTTGATATTAAGATTGGGAGCTCCCCTTTTATGCTTTTGCGGGATGTTATCTCCGACCCCATTTTTCAGATCGATCCTGATTTTGTGCCCAGAGATGGAACAGGTTTAAATCCGTTGTTGCAAAACTATTGGATGGTCATTCACCCTCCAACATTGTTTCTGGGTTATGCGACTACTTTAATTCCCTTCTCTTATGTAATTGCCGGACTATGGAAAAAAGAATATGGCAACTGGATAAAACCTGCATTACCGTGGGCAATTTTTTCTACAGCACTTATGGCTCTCGGACAATTAATGGGTGCTTACTGGGCTTATGAGACACTGAGCTTTGGCGGATATTGGAGTTGGGATCCGGTAGAAAATGCTGTTTATGTACCATGGATTATTGAGGTAGCAAGCATTCACACCATGATCATATACAGAAATAATCACACGGCGCTCAAGACTGCCATCATACTGGTGATCACTACATTTATTTTGATTTTGTATGCTACTTTTCTCACCAGAAGTGGAATCCTCGGAAATGCTTCTGTTCATTCATTTACTGATCTTGGGCTATCGGGGCAACTGCTCATTTATATGCTGGTATTTATGGGTTTGGCAATAGGTTTGTGCATTTATCGCTGGAGGGAAATCCCATCTTCTGAAAAAGAAGTATCAAGCTACTCAAGGGAATTTTGGATATTTATGGGAGCAACGGTGCTGGGTCTTATGGGATTTCAGGTTATGGCAGGAACATCCATCCCCGTTTACAATGCCATTTTAGAGCAATTTGGAATTAGCTCAAATATGGCCCCTCCTGCCGAGCAGGCAATTTTCTATTCAAAATTTCAAATATGGGGCGCCATCCTCATTGCTATTCTTTCGGGCACAGGGCAATTTTTCTTTTGGAAAAAGATGGATAAATCGAAACTCTGGAGTGAGCTTTCCATTCCCGTACTTATCAGCCTGGCTATTTCTACAACTATTTTATTTGCTTATAACATTACTGAATACCCATACATCCTTTTGTTGACAAGTGCTACCTATTCTGTGGTGGCCAATAGTACAATTCTTATCAGGCTGTTGAAGAAGAAAAATTTTAAAATAGCGGGTGGGTCAATTGCCCATATTGGCATTGCATTGATGCTCTTGGGGATACTTTTTTCTTCTGGATATTCCAGGATCATATCTCTGAATACTAGCGGGAAGATGTTTTCTGAAGGTATGTCTGAACAGATGAATCAGGAAAATGTGTTGCTGTTTGCCAATGAGCCAAAAATCATGGGAGAATATGAACTTACTTATAAAGGCCAGCGCATTGAGTTGGCAGACGTGCCGGGTTATCCTCCTAAAAACCTGGTAAGAAAGACCATGGATAATTATATTGTGATTGCAAAAGGAGACTATAATTATAAAGGAAAGCTAATATTTCAGGCCGGAGACACACTCAATATTTTACCTGAAAATACCTATTACGAAGTCGAGTATAAAAAGAATGGTGAAACGGCATTTTCATTGTTTCCACGTGCGCAAGTAAATCCCAACATGGGACTCATTGTTTCTCCGGATATAAAACGACAATTAAATAGAGACCTTTACACACACATCACCTCTATTCCCGATCCTGGGGAAAGTAGAGAATGGAGTACCCCGGAAACTAAAATGGTTAAAATGGATGAGCCATTTTTTGCCAATGAATTTGTTTCCATACTGCGTAAAGTTCAAAAAATAACACATGTTGATGGTGTTGAATTGGGTACTGAGGATGTTGCCGCCGAAGCGATTATTGAAGTTCAGGTAAATAGTAAAACTTATATTTTAAAACCTGTTTTTATAATAAAAGAAAAAATGATGGGTAATGTTCCAGCAGTAGATGAAGAGCTGGGATTAAAGATATCTTTTCTTAACATATTTCCGGCTGAGGGGAATTTTGAATTGAATATTGAAGTATCGCAGCGCGATTACATCATCATGAAAGCACTGGAACTTCCATATATAAATTTGCTTTGGCTGGGTATGTTGGTATTGATGTTTGGCTTTACGATTGCCATTGTTAGGCGATATCAGGAGTTTAAAAAGTCTATCTAGCTTCAATGGTTCGGTAAACTTTCCAAAAGTTTTCTTTGCTAAAATTTATATAGCTGATAATCAGAAGATAATGGTCTACACATAACTTTTGGAAAGTTCTCACTGTCTCAGGTTCTCTAACCTATGACGATAATGACTAAAAGGATTTCATCCGCAATATTTTCTCTAATAATTCAATATCTAACAATTAAGCTACAATGTTGCGAAGCCAGGGCGATTGCATATTAATCAGTGAATAAAATAATTTAAGATTGTGCGAAAA
>CAZDRA010000155.1:0-9462 GCA_964507705.1 uncultured Roseivirgaceae bacterium
AAATTGATAACATATCTTTTACACAAACGACTCTTTTTGATGAAAGATATAAAGAAGGGAGTTTTGATACTATTTTGGCATTAAACATTTTACTCTATTTTAAAGATATGGATAAAGTGCTAAATCGAATGAGCAAGTTGTTAAAACCAAATGGTTTAATGATCACTTCAACAGCTTGTTTAAAAGAGAAGAGAACATTTATAGGGGTTTTATCAAGTAGCATCATATTAATTCTGAAAAAAATAAAAATACTTCCTTATTTAAAATACTACACAATGCGTGAATTAGAAGAAACTATTTCAAATTGTAGGTTTAAAATTATTGAAACAGATATTTTAATCGATAATCCGGCCACTGAATATTATATAGTTGCACAAAAAATTAATAAATGAGTTCTATGTAATTAAACAATTAACGTAACTATTCAGCCACTAAAGCACCCTTTTTAGCTGCTAAGGCACAAAAAATCCAATTTTTACAAAAAAATATGTGCTTTAAATTACTGTCATCCGACTAAAGTAAAAAGTATCTACAAAGGGTTTAAATTGGTTATTTTAAGGTGATTTTCCTTGCGGTTCAAAAATACCCCAACTCAAAGTTTTGTTTGATTTGCTTAAATATTATATAGTTGAATGATGGTATAGTGCTGATAGATAGGAAAACATATTGGATATGAACTTCAATACTTTTCCTGTTACAGGATTTTGAAAATGATTAATCTGGCCTCTAAGGAAACCCCTGTCCCCTTTAGCCTTATTTTTTGATCAGATATAATACCTCCGTTAGCATAGTCACTTATATGATTGGGTTGTCCGCTTAAAACTTCATAGTCTGCATTCTCATTGAGTCGTGTAATATAGCTTATCCTCATAACAACCCTTTGCAAAGGTTGCGAAGGGAATGACATCTGGATATCACGCCATAAAGCAAAAATGCTAATTGACGATAGGTAGTCATGGTTTTATAATAATGATCAGACTGATGATTAAATACTGATGACTTAATGAGCTGAGAAGGAATAAAAGATAAAAGTTGGCAAAAAAAAGGTTGGCCAGATAAATTCGTATTTTTACTCATGATGTTGAAGTGTCGTGACTCCAAACATCGTAAATGTTTAGCGAGGTAGAAATACCTCGCTATCGTATTTTTACAAGAACTTACTTTTTAACCAAAATCTTAGTCGGACGACAGTAATTTGGAAAATCAGTTTTCACTATTTGATTTACTAATCATAATCGGAATTACGCAAGGCATAGTAACAAGTATATTGCTACTACTATCAAAAAAAAACGCTCGTAGCAATACGTTTTTAGCACTTGCATTATTAGCTTTTTGTTTTTTATGTACAAAAATGCTATTACTAACATTACAACTTTGGGAAACACCAACCTTTAGATACTTCCCAAATGGTGTTGAAGTCGTAATAGCACCTATAATTTATTTTTATGTTGTTTCTCTAATTAATTCAGATTTAAATGGAAACATATACTACATTTTTTGCCATTTATACTTTCACAGAGTTATGCATTCTTTGTATACTTTAGCGTTATTTATATTCCAGAACTGGAACAAAAAGACATTGTAGCAAATTTATTGTGGTTTAACAAAATTAAGGAGATAGAAGATTATTTATCATTAATTTCAATTGTCACTTATTTAATATTATCATATAAAATACTAAAAGATTACAGAAAATGGCTAAATAATACAACATCAGATAGCTCATTTCCAGATTTCAATTGGTTAAAAAGCATTTTTATTTTATCAACTATTTTAGGTTTCTTTTTATTGATTAACCTAATTTTAGATGCTGTCTCACATTCAAATAATTTTTTGCTCTGGCAGATTTATTTCATATTTATTTCATCATTAATTTACTATTTAGGCTTTACTGGTTATAAACAACCGCATTTTCAAATAGAGATAATTGATAAAACACTTTCTAATGCTAAAACAACAAAACTATCTAAAGAAAAGAATTCAGAAATTATAATAGCGCTTGAAAAAGCATTAGAAAAAGACAAAGTCTTTCTAAATCCAACCATTAATATTCAGCAACTATCTAAATCATTAGAAGTGAGTGAAAGCAACCTATCGTATGCTATCAATAATTCTTTTAAGAAAAATTTTAGAGACTTAATTAATTAAGTATCGAATTGAAGAAGTGAAACTAAAATTAATTGATATAGATTTTAGTCATTTATCTATTTTAGGAATTGCTTTAGAATGTGGTTTTAATTCTGAAGCCAGTTTTTATCGCATTTCAAAAAAAACACTGGATTATCTCCTAAAGAATTTATTCAGCAAACAAAAAACATTAACTAATTTGTGTTTATTAACTCTCAAAACCTATTTTGAGAAGTTTTGTATTGATAATAAAGGGTTCTTTGTACTCCAATCAATATAACATGAAACTCAATCGTAAAACCAAATTATCAAGAAATTCATTATTCTTTTTAGCAATCGTATTCTTTTCAATATCTCTTACTAAATGCAACACACATAAACCTTCTTTTGAAGGAACTGCATTTGTAAAGCATCACTCTTTAGAAAACACAGGATTTACGCAGTCAAAATTAGATTCGTTGAACAATTTCTTAAAAAAACAACCTTAAAACCACTGGAATGCTCATACTACAAAATGGTAAAACCCTTTTTGAATATGGAGATATCAAAGAAGTAAGTTATAATGCTTCTTGTCGGAAGAGTATCTTGAGTATTCTCTATAGCAAACATGTTGAAAATGGAATGGAAAACAGATGATTTCGAAACCCCGTACTAACCATATTCTGAGCATTCTATGCAATTAACCTACATCACATAATTTAATAAAATTGAAAATAGCGTATAAATACAATTACAAATTATTGATTGTTTCAATAATAATGACGTTTGCTACTAACCTAAAAGCACAAACAAATTACACACAAACGGTAAAAGGAAAAGTTGTAGATATTGATTCTGATATACCACTTATAGGGGCAACTGTAATATTAATTGGTTCTAATCCGATTATTGGAACGACAATAGATGTTGATGGGAAATTTGTATTAAAAGCAATACCTATTGGACGGCATAGTTTTAAGATTTCATTTATTGGCTATGAAGATGTATACTTAAATGAGATTCAAATTGAATCCGGTAAAGAGATAGTACTAAATGTAGCCCTGAAAGAAAATATAACGCAGTTAGGTGCTGTAGAAATTGTTGCTAACAATGATAAAAGTGAGGCAATAAACCAAATGGTAGTAATCAGTGCACATCAAATTACAATTGAATCTACTTCAAGAATAGCGGCAGGTATAAACGACCCCGGACGAACAATACAGTCTTTAGCTGGTGTTTCCACCTCATCAGATCAAACAAACGAACTTGTTATTAGAGGAAATTCACCACGAGGAGTTCTCTGGAGAATGGATGGTATTGAAATACCGAACCCAAATCATTTTAGTAGTGAAGGAGGTTCTGGCGGTGGTGTCAGTGCGCTAAGTACACAGGTTTTAGCTAATTCCGATTTTATTACAAGTGCTTTTCCTTCCGAATATGGAAACGCAATCTCAGGAGTTTACGATTTACGATTAAGAAATGGTAATTCTGAAAAACGTGAGTACACAGCTCAATTAGGGGTTTTAGGTCTTCAATTTGCAGCTGAAGGGCCATTTAAAAAAGGCAAACAAGCTTCTTATTTATTTAATTACAGATATTCAACATTTTCGTTGCTTAACAATGTTAGTGGCTCTACTGTAGGAGGATATATACCTACTTGGCAAGATTTATCATTTAAAATTTATGTGCCCACTAAAAAGGCCGGTTATTTTTCACTTTGGGGTCTTGGTGGAAATAGCATTTATGAAGATTTTGCTGAGCAAGATAGTTCACAGTGGAAATACAGATCAGATTATCAGCAGGAAACATCCATTAACAGCCTTGGAATTATCGGTTTAACACACAATTATTTATTTAAGGATAATAAAACCTACCTTAAAACAACACTTTCGGCAACAGGAACTAACAACTATTTTTTGAGAGATACACTTAACTATGATTATATCCCATCTACCACATTAGATCTTAAATACCGTTACTCTACTTTTAGTATCAATAGTTTTGTAAATCATAAATTTAATGCAAAACATTTAATTCGTATTGGGTTAATCTTAACCAACAGAGGCTATAATATTAGTGAATTCGATCTTTATTCTAATAACCCCAAACAAGAAGAAAACGGAAATACTTTCGGTACGCAATCTTTTTTACAATGGAAATACAGGCCTGCAAATAATTTCGAAATTATTAGCGGCATTCATATCTCTTACTTAATGTTAAATCAGAGATATGCTATTGAACCAAGGTTAGGTTTAAAATGGCGATTAGATGAAAAAAATACTATTAGTTTTGGTTTTGGATTACATAGCAAAACAGAACCTGTATCTGTTTATTTAACCGAAGAATATAATGCTTATGGAGATGTTATCCTACCTAATAAGAATCTGGACTTTACCAGAGCTGCCCATTTTGTTTTAGGGTATAATTGGAATTTTGCAAACAACTTCAGGTTCAAAACGGAAGTATATTATCACCATCTTTATAGTGTTCCTATTGATATTAATGACACAACGGGAACAAGAAGTAGTTTGAATTTTAGAACAAGGATTACGAATAGTAGGTTAACAAATGACGGTACAGGAAGAAATTATGGTATAGAATTAACTTTAGAGAAATTTTTCTCAAACAATTGGTATGCAATGCTAACATCTTCAATATTCGTTTCTAAATATAAAATGACCGGATTTGAAGAAAGAAACACTCTGTTTAATAATAATTTTATATATAATATTTTAGGTGGTAAAGAGTTTAAATTTGGGAAAAACAACCATAAAATAATAGGTTTAAATATAAGAACAACTTGGCGTGGCGGATACCGAACTATACCATATAACAAAGAAGAATCGATTGAACAAGACAAGCCTGTTTATGATTATGATGATGCATATGCCAATAGACTTCCTGATTATTTTAGAATAGATTTTGGAATTAATTATAGTTATAACACACCTAATAAGGTATGGAAACTTTCACTTAATTTACAAAATGTAACAAATAATAAAAACATAAATCGACAGTTTTATGATCATGAAACCAATCAAGTAGTTAATAGGTATTACCAAGGATTTATACCAAATTTTAATTTAATGGTTCAATTTTAGGAAATAGAATAACTGCATAGAAAACACTAAACCGAATAGCCAAAATACCTTCTAAAAAAGTCTGAAAGATAGATTGTTATTGAGGCTTTTTTTAGAAGATATTTTAAGGAAAGAGAAAGGGTTTATTTTAGTTATTCGGTTTGACCGAAGACCAATGCGCCAAGCTGCTTAGGTGGAGTCATATATTGAGGAATATTTAATGTTGCATTGAAAGAAAAACACGTCGCTATAGAGAAGATGGGAAATGGTATTTGGAGCGTATTTTATAGAAACGTATTCTTGGTTTTTTTCTGATGAAAAAAAATAAAGAAGCATCAACAAGATTAGAAACTAATTTAGTGTAAAGTCAAAGCTTTAACTTTTGTAAAGGATGTATCTTAACGAACAAAAGAAATCTTTTTTCGAATCCGACTAAGTGTTTCAGGTTTTATTCCAAGATAACTTGCTAATTGATACTGAGGCACTCTTTGTACTAAATTAGGTCTTTCTTTTAATAAATTTAAATATCGTTCTTTCGGTGTTGAATTTTTAAAAGTCGTTAATTCCTCTTGACTTGCGCCAAACATTTTTTCCATTTCTACACGACATACTTCTCCAAAGCGAGGGAATTTTTTATACAATGCACTTTCTTTTTCTGAATTAATAATGGCTACGGTGGTATCTTCCGTACAAGTAAAATAAACTTTAGAAGGGCTGTTGTTTGACATACTATCAAAATTTACTGCAGATTGAAACTCTGTGAAAAATTCAGCCGTTTTTTCTTCACCATCTTCAATAGAATATTTCCTTATACAGCCTTGTATCACGAAAAAAGCATCTTTAGCGATTTGACCTTCTTTAAGTAACGCTGTTCCTTTTGTATATGATTTAACAGGAAAAGCCTCTAAGATCCCTTGTTTTTCTTCATTTGTCAAATCAATAAAGCTTGACATCAGTTGGACTAAAGTATCTTTCATTATTTACTGGCTATTTTTAATTTAGTTGAAAGAGACACACGGTGCCAAAGCACCAACAATCGTAAATAAAGGACACATTTTTATTTAAGCATTCTATCATTTACGCATTCACTCATTCTATTTATTAATCCAAACTACGAAATAGAAGCCCCAAAATATTCCCGATTCATGCGGGCGATGTTCGTCAGGTCGATGCCTTTAGGACATTCTACCGAACAAGCACCAGTGTTAGTACAAGCGCCAAATCCTTCTTCATCCATTTGGTCTACCATGCTCAACGCCCTCATTTTGCGCTCTGCCTGCCCTTGTGGCAATAAGGCCAACTGCGAAATTTTTGCACTTACAAACAGCATCGCTGAAGCGTTTTTGCACGCCGCCACACAAGCGCCACAGCCGATACATGCCGCAGCATCCATGGCCAAATCTGCATCTTGCTTAGGAATAGGAATGCTGTTGGCATCTTGTACAGATCCTGTATTTACAGAAATGTATCCACCTGCCTGAATGATGCGGTCGAATGCCGTACGATCGACCACCAAATCTTTGATCACCGGAAAGGCCTTTGCCCTCCATGGCTCAATGGTGATGGTCTTGTTGTCTGGAAAGGTACGCATGTGCAACTGACAAACGGTTATTTCTTCTTCTGGCCCATGAGGTCGACCATTGATAAACAGGCTACACATTCCACATATTCCTTCACGGCAATCGTGGTCGAAATAGATGGGGTCTTCTCCTTTCTCAGAAATCTCCTCATTGAGGATGTCAAGCATTTCTAAAAAGGAGCTGCCGGTAGAGATATTGCTGACTTGGTAGGTCTTAAATGCTCCTTTGCTTTGTGCATTGGCTTGTCGCCAAATCTTCAAGGTATAGTTCCTTACTTTTTCCATTACTTATAACTTCTTTGAGTGAGTTTTACATTTTCAAATACCAATTCTT
Organism: uncultured Roseivirgaceae bacterium; assembly: GCA_964507705.1. Classification (GTDB taxonomy): domain Bacteria; phylum Bacteroidota; class Bacteroidia; order Cytophagales; family Cyclobacteriaceae; genus JAAUQL01. The sequence continues at coordinate 7,100 of CAZDRA010000155.1, forward strand.
CCTTATGGAGTTTGGAGGGTTTATCTTCTCCCTGATATTCCCAGGCCGATACATAGGCAAAGTTTTCATCATCTCTCTTGGCCTCGCCTTCTTCTGTCTGGCTTTCTTCTCTAAAGTGCCCGCCACATGATTCTCGGCGGTTGAGTGCGTCGTCCACCATCAATTCTCCCAGCTCTATGAAATCTGCTACCCGCATGGCTTTTTCCAAAGTCATGTTGAGTTCTTCATTTACGCCGAGTACTTTCACTTCTTTCCAGTAGTCAACCTTCAATTGCTGAATATCTACTTTGGCCTCCTTCAGGCCTTTTTCGTTTCGGGCCATGCCACATTTCTCCCACATGATCTTGCCCAATTCCCTATGAAAATGATCCACGGTTTTGGTGCCTTTGACGTTCATCAGGGTATTGATGCGCTCATTGATCACTTGCTCGGCTTCCTTAAATGCCGGATGATCTGTCGGTATTTTTTCGATGGGCATGTCTGCCAAATAGTTGCTTACAGTGGCCGGAATCACAAAATATCCATCCGACAAGCCCTGCATCAAAGCCGATGCGCCAAGCCTGTTGGCACCGTGGTCAGAGAAATTACACTCTCCTGCGGCAAACAATCCCGGAATGGTGGTTTGCAAATTGTAATCCACCCATATACCGCCCATGGTGTAGTGCACCGCTGGGTAAATCATCATAGGTGTTTTGTATGGATCGTCGGCAGTAATCATCTCGTACATCTGAAACAGGTTGCCATATTTGGCCTTGATCACCTCTGCGCCGTCTCTTTCTATGGCGTCTCTAAAATCGAGATATACGGCCAAGCCTGTCTCCCCAACACCTTTGCCATCGTCGCACATATTTTTGGCGTTTCTCGAGGCGACATCTCTGGGTACTAAATTTCCAAACGATGGATATATGCGTTCCAAATAATAATCTCTATCTGCTTCGGCAAGGTCTGCCGCTTTGATCTCTCCTTTCTGCAATCGCTGTGCCGTTGCTTTGTCTTTTGGCACCCAAACCCGGCCATCATTTCTCAATGACTCCGACATGAGCGTAAGTTTCGATTGCTGATCTCCGTGAACCGGAATACATGTAGGATGAATCTGAGTATAACACGGATTAGCGAAATAAGCTCCTTTTTTGAATGCCCTCCAAATCGCCGAGGTATTGCAGCCCATGGCATTGGTAGATAGGAAGAATACATTTCCGTAACCTCCTGTAGCCAACACTACGGTGTGGGCACTGTGTGATTCTATTTTTCCGGTAACGAGGTTTCTGGTAATGACACCACGTGCTTTGCCATCGATAATAACGATATCGAGCATCTCATTTCTGGTGTACATGCTCACCCTGCCATTGGCGATCTGACGACTGAGGGCTGAATAAGCACCGAGCAACAATTGTTGTCCCGTTTGCCCACGCGCATAAAACGTTCGGGATACTTGAGCACCACCAAAAGAACGGTTGTCGAGCAATCCGCCATATTCTCTGGCAAAAGGAACGCCCTGTGCCACGCACTGATCTATGATGTTGTTGCTGACCTCCGCAAGCCGGTGCACATTGGCTTCCCGCGAGCGATAATCTCCTCCTTTGATGGTGTCGTAAAACAAGCGGTGTACGCTATCTCCATCATTTTTATAATTTTTGGCTGCATTGATGCCTCCCTGAGCCGCAATGCTGTGCGCTCTCCTCGGGCTATCCTGATAGCAAAATGCTTTCACATTGTACCCGAGTTCGCCAAATGATGCCGCTGCGGCTCCTCCTGCAAGGCCGGTACCCACTACAATGATGTCGTACTTTCTTTTGTTAGAAGGATTAACCAGCTTGAGGTTAAATTTGTGCTTCGTCCATTTTTGGGCTAAAGGGCCTTCTGGAATTCTGGAGTCAAGGGACATAATATATTTATTTTTTAGGTTCTTATTTTTTTATTGAAAATGAAAGAATGTGTAAATGTTTGAATGCTTAAATAAACAATGAGTAAATGCATAATTATTATTTATTCGCGTAAGCAGAATTTTTGGCTTTCGCCATAATTTTAGTGATCTCATTTGCTTCCTTAGCAAGTTTCATTAATGCTTCTTTATCATTAGACAAACTCGCTTCGTTTATAATTTCCAACCAATATTCTGATTCATCAGCTTCTTCTACAACAATACAAATTTTACTAAAAAACTCAGATTTAGATCTGGCCCTACATGCCGCTCGATAATTAGCGCCTGTCGAAGTCGCAGATTTCACGAGTTGATAGGTCACTACAGAAGATGCTTTACACGTAATTAAAGAATCACAAAAAATAATAATATCTACTGCAAGTTTTTTAGTTCTCTCTTTTAATTTTTCAATGAAAATTTCTTTCTCTGTCATTCTCTATTT
>CAZDRA010000156.1:0-9397 GCA_964507705.1 uncultured Roseivirgaceae bacterium
GCGAGATGGCCTGCTGACCCGAAGCAAGGGCAGTAAGGATTTTGCGCAAGCTCTGGCGTACTTCATCTGCATGGTAAAGCTTAAGATTGGCTCCGTGCTGAGGGTGAGACACGTTTGTAATGCTTTCGGCAAACCCTGCCGGATAACGCTTTGGCAGGATGATGCTATTGCCATCATCGCTACGTGACCAAGCAGTGGTACGGGCATCGCCTACCATAATGGGTTTGCTATAGCCATTTTTAGTCATTTCTGCTTGCAGCCAGTTGGTAAATGGAAACAACCCCGTATAATGGTCGTTAAAGTTAATGGCAAAGAGGTCAAAATTGTCTTTGCCAAGCTGTAAACTGGTTGAGATAAAATCAAAGTAAGTTGCCCTACGAGCCAACAGGGTTGCTTCGTCAGGATTGTCATCAAAGATAGAACCGGGGTTCGATTTTCCACGGACTACCAGGATAGTTGTATCGGCACTTTTTGCAGCACCATACATAGTAGCCAGCATTTGGTTGTAATTTTCCGGAGTACCACCATATTCAATAAAATGACTTGTTGCTTCCGGCTCATCGCCTAGCTGAAGGTACTTAATAGCTGCATTAGTTATGTCCGGGGCATCATCAACCCCATCGGAATCGTAGCGTTCTACCAAATTACGAATAAAATCATCGTAAGCTTCATAAGCGGTCATTCCCCATTGTGCCACGTCACTTTCAGCATCTTCTTTGAGAGGAGCCATATCGCAGCAAATTTCGTCCATATCACTTACAGGAACAATAGTAGCCCAGTTGTTGCGGATAAGAACATTTATGTCGAAAACCCGGTCTGAGGCCACGCCAAGTTGCATAAGTTCATCTAACTGCGACCAATTGTATTGGTGTACACCTTGCACGGGTGGGTTGGGCTCAATCATTTCCCAACCAATATTAAAACCTACCAGCCCTAATTGGACACTGTCTTCATCAAGCACCTCGAAAAACTCTTGCCATAACCCAGGATCATAAGCCCAAAAATCTATGCCAAAAAATTCACGGGTAATTTTTGATTCCTGCGCATACCCGGAGATTGCCAATAATAAGGTGAGGGTAAGAATGTGTAAGGATTTTATCATTTTAGTTAATTATTAAGTCTGTTATTTCTTATCGTATTGAGCATCTTTTTATAGTTTTAAACAAGATAATCTTAACTATTGCAGCAATAATTTCCTAATGGTTGTACTACTCGTTATAAAAGTTTTAGTTCTACCACGAATTTAACAGAGTTAAATGAATAATTGATTTCATTTAGTTAAAAAAGAAAATGTCATCCTGAACCTGCTTGCAGTAGGCAGGTTCAGGATGGCCATTATATTTTAAATTAATTTACTATTTGTTGGTGACTGGGAGTTTCCATTAAATTCGTGGTAGAACTAAAGTTTCAATAAAGTAAACCCCTTTAGGGTTGTCCTTGCCGTATTTATAACAAGGACAGGGCAATGCGTTTACTTATTGAGGGGAGCAAGGAACAGCGGTAAACTTTTCTGTGAATTTTTAAGGATATCAAACTTGCAAAAGTTTAGATATCAAACGGTGAAATTTTAAGGAATTTCATTGATAAGTGCTAAATATTCTTTTGCACTATTATAGTAAATTGAAGAGGTGCCCACTTTGCGAAAATAGTCACTTGATGTTTTTAAAAAGTCTTCATTTTTTCTATTTACTTTATCAGAATTTATCTTTAATTCATTGCTTTTCACATAAATTTCTGAACCGATTTCGAAATTAAAAACACCTTTTTGGAATTCAATTTCAAACATTACTTTTTCTATTAAATATTGATTTTTCGAACTGTCCAAAGAGAAAATAGTAGTTTTGGCTGAATCCATATAAGCATAAAAATAAGTGCAAAATACTTCAGATGTATCAATGAGATTGTTGAAAGTCATTTTTCAAATTTCATCTGTCAAGGAAATACCTTTAAAAATATAGGCAAAACTTAACTCCTTTTTGAATCCGACATTTTCTGAATTAAATTCTATTTTCCTTTTTATTTTAAAAATACTTTTATCGAATTCGCTCATGATTAAATAATTCTTGGGCAAATGATTTGGTTTATTTTCATAACTTGAATTTTTAATTTCTCCCGATTTAAATTCGGTTATTGAAACTTTATCTTTCAACAATTGCCAACCTGGATCTGCGGGTAAATGTGTTTTTATAAATGTTTCGGGAGGAACCAGGAAATGTGCATTTAGGTCAACATTTTTATCAAGTTTGTTAAACAAGAATGGGTCTCCTGTTGCCCAGGTCACATCCAAAAGATACCAATACCCATAGATATTAACCGCATTCCAGGCGTGATTTAAATTGGTAAAAATTACATTGTTTTGATAACCCAAAACTTTTGCATTACCTTCTACAATTTCAGCTTTTATATTTGCTTGTTGGCATAAAAAAGTAAATAGGTTACTGAATCCTGAACAAATTGCCTTGCCTTTCCCCAACACGTCAAAGATTTCCTGGTTGTCTATTTTTCCATTCAAATATGCGTTTAAGTCATATTCAATATTTCTTGCGATCCAGACATAAATGGCCCTTGTTTTATCAAAATCATTGTCCAGATTTTCAGTAAGCAGGGTAGTTAACAATTCCGGATGAAATATCATTTGTTTGCTTACAAAAGAAACATGCGCATCAACTTCTATAAACCTTGAACCATCAGGATATTCCTGTCCATAAGATGGTGATATTGCAATAAATATGGTCACTAAAAAAAGTTTCAAATGTCTCATATAAAGTATAACCTGATTGGTTTATCCTAATTTCATTGATAATAATTGATTATTTAAAGATAATCCTTTATCCCATTTCTTTAGTATTTAAGGCGCTTTTCTTGATGTAGGTTCGATGGATTTTTTAAGTATAAATTTAGTAAGCCATCAAATGAACGTTTGAAATTTGATAATTTTGGTTGCAATATCTGAGGAATTGTTGAAATAGGAAATGCATTACACAAGGCTCAAGATAAATTGAAGTATGATAAACTATTTGATTATTTACTAAAATTCGACAGTCAGGCAGTAATAAAACGATTAGGGTTTCTGCTTGAATTATACCAGATAGAGACTCCCATTTTTGATAAATTACAGGATGTAAAAAGTAGTTCGGTCATACTTCTTGACCCATCATTACCAAAAGAAGGAAAAATATTAAGTCGGTGGAATATTCAAGTTAATGCCGATACCGAAACCATTAAAAAGTGCACCATATAGCTAATGATACAAAAAGGAGAAATTAACAATAAGCCTCTTGGGCAAATAATATTTTCTACCTTTGTATCAGATGAAGATTATACCAACAAAGCAATTTTCTAAGTATGAAAAAGAGCAGCAAATAACACTGTTTAAGCATTTCTCAAAAATAAAACGTGCAAACATTGATTTTGGGGAGGCGAGAAAATCCGCTGTTGTTTATTCTTCAATGATAGAAGGCAACCCGATTGATTTGGAGACATATTACAAATATTTCACTTCGGGAATGAACACAAAAACAAAATCATTCAAAGAAATTTCCGATTTAGAAAGTGCCTATGTTTATGCAAGAGATCACGTTATTAATGAAAAGAATATTTTGCACATACATAATTTACTGACTAAAACAGATGCGATAGAAAAAAAATATCGTGGAGCATATAGAGACAAAAATGTTTCTGTAATGAAAAATGGTAATGAAATTGTTTATTCCGGAGCGACTGCCACTATTGTTAATAGTGAAATGGACAAATTATTTCACGATATTTCAATATTAAGAGATAGAAAATTGTCGTTTGCTAAAATATTTTATTATGCGGCAATGATACATCTCATTTTTGTAGCTATTCATCCGTTTGCCGATGGTAATGGCAGAGCTGCAAGATTGATTGAAAAGTGGTTTTTGGTAGATAAATTAGGGAAAATGGCATGGGGGATAAATTCTGAAAAATTGTATTTGCAAAGAAATTACTCCTATCATAAGAATATTAATAGAATTGGTATCAGTTACGAAACCATTGATTATGACTTTTCAATCCCTTTTTTGAAAATGTTACCGATGGCATTAAGAATCAAATAATTCCCCTCCTACGTGAGAAATCGCAGGACCCTAAGCCCTCCATTGAGGGCTTTTTTTACTTAAATCGGATAGCATCTACCTTGCCTAGCTGTTCGGAATGAAAGATAATACCGTTGGCTTCGGGGTATTGCTTTTGGCTTTGTTCAAGGCTTTATTTACCATTTCTTTGGGCTTGCCTGTCCATTGCATACCCATGTTTTTAAGACTGCCCAAATATTCATACTCCTTTACCGGAGTAGATCGGATAAAAATATGTACGCCTTTTACATAATCGGCCTCTGCCGTAGCGTTTTTTGTTTCATAGCTTATAGTTGCCGTAAAGCCCAATACGCATGTGAGCAACATGCCGGCGAATAAAAATAAAATGTTTCTTTTCATTGTGATTATAGTTTTTTGTTAAAAAGATTTTAAAGTATCAAAATTATATAGCTGAAAAATAATTAAATTACCTACAAATACCCCATCAATTTAAAAATTTTCAACTCATGTTTTTTATACATTTTTCTGGACCAATTTTTTACATCAATTTCAGTTTCAAGATTTATCCCCAAAAGATTTATAAGTGGAACAGATAATTTTAATTTCATTTGAATGTCATCTGTTTGTTTCAAATTGGTATAAATATCCTTTAGTTTTTTCCTTGATGAAGCTCAAAATCAGTTCCAATCATCTGTATAATATTTCCAGATATCTCTTTAACAATGTTTCATTTGGCAATACTATTATTAATAGAATAACCTTTTTTGTAATTGCGCTTGTTAATTATTTTATAAATACTTCTTTATTCTATTTACCACAATTTTCCAAGCTGTATCTTTATCAGACCATTTTGATATCGGAGTAAGATTATTTGTCTTGGGATTTATGGGGACAACCTGAATTTTTCTGTATACTGTATCTTCCCAATCACATTCTCTCAATAGAATCGGAATAACTTTTACTGTCTTTTGTTCATGGCGTTGATTTACAATTGGCAATTCTTTATTCCTTATATAATCAGAATTGAAGAAATCTGGACTAAGCAGTAGGACAATGATATTGGCTTGTTTCAATTGAATTTCAATTTCATTGTCGCCATTAGAACCAGCTAAGATTTCCTGATCACTCCAGATCTTAACTTTATTATTTCGTTTTTGTACCGCAAAGGCAATTTCAAGTTTTTTTTTATACTCAATGTCTTCATGTGCATAAGAAATAAATAATTTAACTGGCGAATCTTTCATTGTTTTGATTGGTGTTATGTAATCCAATAATGATTTAACTACGACATGTTTATAGCTGAATTTACATTCTATCGTTTCCTTTTTTTTCTGTATTCTTTCTTGAAGTTCCTCAAAATCATAAAAATTTGGTATAGGTTTTTTAAGGCATTCAGAACAATTGCATGGTACAAGTTTAACTGCTCTATTGCGATTTGAAAAGTGATATGAACTATTGATTTCATCAATTGAAGAATATATTGTAAAAATTAGTTCTTTTGCGTATTCCCCTTCTACTGAAATTGAAATTTTTCGTTCATTATAATCCTCTATAATTTGAGCTTGTGTTTTATTGTACTCCAGAATCATTCCATGCTTCCAAAATATATTTTCTTTGATGTGGGTATGTAATCTCACAATTAATCTGGCCATGATGCCTTTTGGCATGAAATCATATTGGTAGATAATTTGCAAGTTGCCTTTATCATTCCATGAATATTTTGGTTTATTAGTTGATAATAACAATGGTGCGATATATGTATATTTTTTATTTGGGAGTTCAAAACATAACTCAAATTTTTCCATTAGGGTTAGTATCTCGAAATATACTCCATTGTATTTTTCATTAGTCCAAACCTCTTTTAAATTATTCCATGTAAAATGGCCTATGTTTTTGTAATGTTCTTTTGTATGACTTAAAATCTCATAAACTGCGTCAATAGTCCATTGTGGATTTGTAATCACAATTTCCTCTAAAGCTGGTGTATTTTGGAAATGCAATATAGTCCCAAGATCGTGCAATTGTTGAACCAGTTCTTTTTGCCTTTGGGGATCAGTATAATTATGACTTTCACATATTTCCAGATACTCACTATATTTTATATAATTTCTTTCCTTTAGTGAATTTAGATCATTTCTAATTGCAAGACGCCTTTCTGGAAAAGGTTCACCAATGTGAGGTAACCCTTGCAGTGTAGCTTTGATTATAGCTACAATTTTTTCAAAAATTTTAGATTCTTTTGTTACTTGATCCAGATCCAATTCAAAATAATCTTTAATATTGTCAAACTTCGCTTTTAATTCGGTCAGTGGAATTGAACAAAGATTATTGTTTTTGATATTTTGAATTATAAATAAAGGGCTATCTGCTGCAAGTAATTCCTGAGTTTGTAACCAATAATAAAAATCCGTATTCTGCTCTCTGTCATCTACCATCAAGACGTAGATCGAATTTTTTGTCAGAAAAAATTGATGAGTAGGGTGATAAATATCCTGACCTCCGAAATCCCAAATGTTTAGGATGTATTCTTTACCATCTATGACGTATTTTTTTGGCGACTGATTTACTGTAATACCAACAGTTTCATCTTTCTCTTTTGGTAGATTGGCGTTTGCATTATTTAACTTAATTATAAAGGAAGTTTTTCCAACATCTTTTGCCCCCATAATCAACAGTTTCGCTTCACGTAATGGGAATGTTCGTTCATTCTCTATTTCCTCTAAATAATTTATAACCGCCTGCCTACCTTGCCTTACAACTGCCATTTGGGAATCAGTCAAAGGATTTTTTCCAATAATTATCCCCTTGCCCCAATTGACTGTAGGCAATGAAAGTCCTTTTTTTAGCAAGGACAATAATGGGCTTATGTCACTGATCTTATTATCGCTAAGAACTAAGGATTGTAAATTAGTCAGGTTCTTTAAAACACTTATATCACTGATCTTATTAATGCTAAGATCCAATGAACTTAATTTTGTCAGATTCTCTAAAAAACTAATATCGGTGATTTGAAAATTGCCACTTAGGTTTAAAGATTGGAGCTCTTTTACATCCCTTAAGCTTTTGCAATCTATTATTTGAGCATTGCTAAGGTTTAATGATTGTAGTTTAGGTAATTTTCCTAAAAAATCAATATTTTGGATTTGATTATAACCAATTGTTAAAGACCTTAATCCATTATGTATCTCTACTAGTTTGATATCCTTAAGTCTATTAAAACTAATTCTTAAAGAATGTAATCTGGGAAGTTTCTCAATAAAACTAATATCGCTAATTTGATTTGACTGTAGATTAATTGATTGTATTCCAGTCAATTTATAAAAATGACTTGTGTCGCTTATTTGATTAGAGTTTATGTCTAAGTGTTTTAAACCAGATAAATGCTCGAAAAAGTTGGTGAACTTCATGTTATTATCATAAAGCGTCAAAGATTCTAATTCTTTTAGATTTGATAAAAAGGAGTAATCGTTACAGTAATTGCCACCAAGGTCTAAAAATTTTAATTTGGTTAAATTTCCAATCGCATTGTATCTAACAACTTTATTATTACCAAGATTTAAAACCCTCAACCCAGTTAAATTTTCTAAATATTTTATTTCAGATATATTATTGTCGCTGAGGTTTAAAAAATGCAATTGGACCAAATTCTTCAAAGGTGAGATATTGTAATATTGACCGTTAGCACTAATGTCTAAGGTTTGTAATTCAGTCAGTTTTTCTAAATAACTAATATCATAAATGCTATTTGAACTAAGGTCTAAATATTCTAATTCCAATAAACTTGAGATAAAACTAATTTCTTTGATTTGATTGTTTCGAAGATATAATGTTTTAATTTTTCTAAAATTACTAAGCATGTTGCAGTCTAAGAATGCCCCACTATTTCTTAATAATTCTGCACTAAAATGGAATTTGGTCAGTTTGTTTAGATTCTTAAAACCCTCAGGAAATTCTTCAATGTCTATCCTATTTGAGGAACCTATATTTGAGCTTTCATCCCATGAATTTTTGGCATAGTCCCATATTCTATTACAAAAAGACAATTCTTCTAACCATATCAATTCAAACAATTCTTCCGGAATTGATGTTAACCCGCAATTTCCCAGATCTAATCTTCCAGTTTTTTCCTGTTGTTCTTTTGCTATTAATTGTAGTGCCAGTTCAGACATACTTAGTAATTTTATTTCCGCTCAATTATCTATTGAGTTTTTTGATTTTATCTGCGTTTGTGAATATAGTAAATGAAATTGAGTGTGCCGAAAATATAGCTATTGGAAAGATTTCCGTAGCTGTTAAAAATAATTGGAGAGTTGAATAATTAAAAAATATTTTTTGAAAGAGTTGGAGTGTGAGATCAGAAGGACAAAACATTTTTTCGTGCAAGTACTTCGCTCTTGCTCAGTACTCACACTCAAAACTGTTTTGTGAGGATAATGTAATAATTAGCACTGCCTGAACCATTTTGAACCAATGACTTAATAATATTTTAAAATCTATATAGCATAGAAGTACGATATTAGATTTGTATTAACCCCCTATTTATTACAACAATCATTAAAAATAACCATCTATTTGTTACAAACAAAAACAGAGCCTCAGGCAATAACATAGAAATATCGTTTGTCAGGCTTGGTAAACCTTCCTGAACCTTCAGCTATGTTCATCATGATGCTGAAGGAGGCTCTGCGAAGTTGATCTTCTGTCGTTATGTCTACTTTGGAGGTCGAAAGAAATACAGTAACTGATTTATTGAATTTTTTAGCCTTATTGTATACTTCTAACTTTTCAAAGTCGAACATTGCTTATTTTAGTTGGAGTTTAAAGTCCCTGTGGGGTCTTCCTTTTGGAGACCCCACAGCTTTGCGGGGTCCTAAAGAGACCCCGTTAGGACGATTATTTGGGTTTACGTCATTGGTAAGGAGGTACGAATGAAGCAATATCATTAAATTGCAGTAATTCAGTTTGTTGAGATTGCCACGTCCTCCTTCGTCGTCCTCGCCATGACGAACATCGACTTTTCGGAGTGGACTTAATTATAAATGGAAAAATCCATTATTAGTTGGAGTGTGAGTATTGAGGGGGCACATTTTTTCGTGTGAGTACTTCGCTCTTGCTCAGTACTCACACGAAAAACTGTTTTGTGGAGCCGCAGGGATTCGAACCCTGGTCCAGATAGGGTAAAAATGCATCTTCTACATGTTTAGTTGCCAATTTTGTCTCGAAGGAAGCCGGCCGGCAACCGCCTACTTGTCTTCAAAGTTGCTAAGAGTTTCACTATTGACCCGCAACAAGATCGCCAGCTATTTCTGTCATTTCGACACCCAAAATCCAGCTCGACA
>CAZDRA010000157.1:0-9386 GCA_964507705.1 uncultured Roseivirgaceae bacterium
CCCAATCTACCCTTCAATCCCTTTTACGGATTGCACAAAATTCGATATGTCTTTTTCGAGGTCATTGGAGCCTTTCAGCACATCGATGAAAGCCGATCCGATGATGGCGCCCGAGGCGTGCTGGCAGGCCTGATCGAAAGTTGCTTTATTGGAAATTCCAAAACCGATCAGCGTTGGATTCTTTAGTTTCATCGCTTTTACGCTGCTGAAATATCGAACCTGAGCATCGGTGATACCACCTTTTGCTCCTGTCGTTCCGGCCAGTGCCACCATATAGATAAATCCATTGGAATGGGCATCAATCTCCCTGATTCTCGCTTCCGAGGTTTGTGTGTTGTAATCTGGCAGTTTTCACTCTTTATTAATATATCCCCAATATCTAAGTTCATTTTTATCCTTAATTTCTTTAGTGCCACCATCATAAATCAAAAAAGTTTTTGTAGCAATATCAAGTATGTTTCTATAATCATGGTCTGTAATTATAAATCCCTTATTCTTAGATTGTTCCTTAATCAAGTCTTTAATTTCCTGTTTATATACCGGAGCCACTCCATTAAATGGTTCATCAATCAGGGTAAATTTCGAATATGAAAATACAATTAACCAAATTTCTAAAAGTCGTTTCTCTCCACCCGAAAGCTGTTTGCTCTTTTTATGGAGCATTGGTTTTATCAAATCATGGTTTTTTATTAATTCAGCATTTTCCTTATCACAAAATAGGTTTATAATAGTTTTAACCTTTACATGATTTGGTAAAAAATTGTCCTGGGGTAAATAATTTAACAAATTACGATTATCAAATAATCCGTTTATAATTTTATCGCCAATTTTCACAAATTTCCTGTCAGCTTGTAATGAACCGAAAATTATCTTTAAAAGTGTCGATTTGCCAGTACCATTCCGACCAAGTAATCCAATTATTTCACCCTTTTTGCACGAGATATAAATATCAGTCAATACTTGTTTGGTTTCAAAGGTTTTAATAACACTATCAACATGCAGATAACTCATATCATAATTAAAATCAGTCCTATTATTAAGTTTATAATCAAAGTACAAATCCAAAGAAGGTTTTTACTAAGCCCAATATTGAAATAAAAATAATATTCATTAGGATTCCTTATCTCATAAATAATATAATGAAATAACAATCCAATAAAAATATATGATACTCCTATTGGCTTTAACGAAAAATCTCCCGTTACTCCAGCACCAATAAACCCAAGTAATATTGATACTGCCAAAGTGGGAGTAATCAGTTTTTTATAAAATAGCAATATGCTTGTCACTATTCTCATAGGTTCTTTTAGCTTGCTTACAACAGATACTTAGCATAAACTACTCTTTCAAAAAATGTTCAAAAAACAAATAGATATGCTCATTTGAGGTTGAATCCGGAGAATGTTGTGGACGGTTTGTCATGGCTACCCTGTTGTCAAACCCCAATAATTTATTTACCGAAATGGTATGGTTAAGCGCCTCCCATCTTTCGGGAGGATCCTCTGAGCCTCCGGAGACTAAGAATGGTCTGGGTGCCATGAGTGCATGCAATTCATGTAGATCATATCCTTCCCTTACAAGATTTGGATACAAACCCTGTGCTGGGTTTTCAGGGGTTATTTCATCTCGTGGACGCCATGGTTTCGGATGATACCCCAAATACCAGGGTTCCCAGTAATTTACATTAGGACGCGCCTCGTCAAAAATTATCCCGGGGTCTGACCATGCCGCACAGGCAAATTTATCAAACAAACATGATGCAAACATTGCCCATTTACCACCAAATGAATGGCCGACAATTCCAATTCTGGAAGCGTCAACATCAGGATGATTGGCCAAAATATACCAGGAATTTGCTGCCGCATATCCAAGCATCGAGAGAGGTTCAACCTTGGTAGAATCAATACTTGGATAATACAAAGAATAGGTCTTGGATTGGGTAGCCTCCGTTGTCCCAATAGAAAGTGTTACAAAACCTCTTTTTGCTAATTGTATTGCAAAATCACGGTATGGTTTTCCAAATCCAATGGCGGTCTCGGGTTCATAGAAAACCGTTATTACTGCAGGTTTTTTTTGCGAACCTTCGGGAACGAGAAGATATCCTGTTGTAGAATCTTTGGGTGTCCAGAGAAACCTAATTTTATATTGCATAATACCATCGGTTCTTAGAGATTCTTCAATTATTTCAGGAGCCTGGTTTTTAATAAGGTCTGGCCATTCCCCCATCATTTTATTCCATTTATTCAAAATCTCTAACCTGCGTTTCTCCCAGTCTTCTGCAGTTTTTACAGGAGTGCCATCATAAAATTTTAAAGGTGACCTGAAACTGCCGTACTGATTTTCAAATTCAGGAGTAGGGGTAAAGTTGCTTTTAATCTTATCCCAAATGGCATTTTCATTATCTCGTTTTTCTGTACAGCCAATAGAGGTAACTATAATCAGGAAAAATATGATTTTGTGATTGAATGTATTCATGATCTATTTCAATATTTGTGCAGTATGATCTTTGGTTTTTACTTTTTCTATGATTTCTTCAATCACACCCTTTTCATCAATCAAGAAGGTAACTCTGGCAGTTCCCATGTATTTCCTTCCATACATAGATTTTTCTATCCAGGTTCCGTATTTCTCATGGATAATTTTTTCTGTATCTGCCAATAGCGTAAATGGCAACTCATACTTTTCTATGAACTTCTTATGCGACTTTTCACTATCCTTGCTCACACCCAATATCTCATATCCGGCCTTTTTTAGCGCATGGTAATTATCTCGTAGGTTGCAAGATTCGGCAGTACAACCGGGCGTATTGTCTTTGGGATAGAAGTAAATGACTACCTTTTTTCCTTTGAAATCAGATAATTTTACTGGATTTCCATCTTGGTCATTGACCGAAAAATTTGGTGCGTTGTCTCCTACATTTAATTTCATGTGTCTATTTTTTTATAGTTTGCTAATTGCCATTGACCTACCGGTTCAAGGTACTATTTTATTGTTGTTGAATATATATTTTCGTTATCGACATTATCCCTGACTTTAAGCTCTAATTTCCCAGTGAAAGGTATGGAAGGGTCTGATTTTTCTGACCATAAATAATTTCTCTTTGGATCATAATTCATGAGTACCCATTGATCATCGATGTACAGATTATAGTCCTTTATCCCAGAGAGATCGTCTGTGATGTAACACCTGATAAAATTTTTATTTTGTTGGACTACTTTAATTTTAGGCGGTATCGTGTCTGCCATTAATGTATATTTCCCCAGGGTGCGTGTTGTAAATTCAAAATTGTCATCTACCCAATCACCTCCTTTAAAACTAAAATTCGTTAGATCAGTAGTATAATATGCGGAAATCTTTTCTCTATCAACATAATTTCGCTTGGGCTTTAAAATAATTTTCATGTTGCTTTTTAAAGGATAAATATCTTCACTTATTTCAAAGTACTCTTTATCACTTGCCAATTCATCCATGTAATCTGTTTTGAGGTAAAGCGTATCAAAAAGGGATTTTTTATAAAAATGCAGGTCAAACTCTGTTTTAAAATATTTAAAATCTGATGCTGATGGCACAATCATTTCTACTCCCGGATAAATCATTTTTCCGCAAAGTTCTATTGAATCTGGCGTGCCAACTCTTAGATCCCATAAATAGACCGAATAATCATTTACATAATAACTGGATGAAAGCTCATAACTCATTCGGTTTGTAAAAACATGTGCAAAAAAACCATTTTGCTCAGCCTTTTTATCCATAAATACGAGTGTGTTGTCAACAATTTTATGTCGGAAAGGCTTAAAGCTTTTAGATTCTCTTATGGCAGTGACCTGGGGTTTTGTTCCTTTTACTTTAAAGTTAAGTGTAGTAATATTTCCATGTGCATCTTCCAATGCCATGGATATTTCATGAACTAATGTATCTGTAATTGTGATGATACCTTTACGATCATCAGTATTATAAATATCCAATTCGTTACCATCATCAATAAATAGTTTTTGAAAGGTATTATTGGTTTTCCTTTTTAATTCATAATCCTGATAGCACAAGATTTGTCGTGTTTTGTTAAATGGCACTCTATTTATTTTTATATCCATGATTTCCTTGTCATCCAATTTTACATTGATATAAGGAATTCCATTTTTGTTTGAGGCCTTATTTAGCCGATCATAGCCCATAAATAAAATACCAATTTGCCCATGGACTGCAATGGTTTTATTTATCGTATACCCATCATCGTGCCGAACAGGAGTAAATTCTGAATAGCCAAATTGATTGTTAACCCTAGCATTTTTGTTCAAGGTTTTTAGTCCAATTTTTTGAATCGTTGGTTTTATATTATCTTTTATTTCCTTGAATTTAAAGTTGAGTGGATTCATGGGTTTTTGATCATTATCTCTTATTTCAAAATGAAGGTGTGGTCCACCGGAGCTTCCTGAATTTCCGGAATAGCCAATGACGTCTCCTTTTTTTACTTTAAACTTATCTTTCTCTGGATATAAATTAACTGAAAATTTCTTCCTGGAGTATTGTACATCAAGCAGATAATCAGTAATTTCTTTATTGAATAATTTGAGGTGCGCATAAACAGTTGTAGTCCCCAATTGTGGGTGAGCGATGTACAATGCGTTGCCATAACCTCCGCCATCGACTTTCACCCTCGACACGTAGCCATCTGCGGCAGCATATATTTTTAATCCAGTGGCTCCTTCAGTTTTAATATCTATTCCTGCATGAAAATGCGAACCTCTCAGTTCTCCCATTGTTCCGGATAGATAATTCTGACGATCTGGATTTACAGGAAACATATATGGGTTTTCCTGAGCGTAAAGGTTAGAAACCATCACGATGATATACAGGAATACAAAAATGCTGGCTCTATTTAATTTCAACTTCTAATAATTTTTCGTGCTCAATAAATGCTTCTAACTTATTTCCAATGGCTATTGGACCAACTCCGCTTGGTGTACCAGTAAAAATGATATCGCCTGATTTTAGCATTATAAATTTGGAGATATATGATATTATTTCTTCAAATTCAAAAAGCATCATAGCAGTGTTGCCTTCTTGTTTTTTCTCACCATCAAGATTCAAGCTAAAATTAAGGTCTTTGATATTTGGAAATGCTGTCTTATCAACAAATTTTGATATTGGTGCTGATCCGTTGAAACCCTTTGCTAAATCCCAGGGCAATCCTTTTGCTTTTGCTTTGTCCTGCAAGTCTCTTGCTGTAAAGTCTATTCCAACTCCAATAGCATCAAAATAATTTTGTGCAAATTTCTTGTCGATATATTTTCCTTGTTTGCATATCCGCAAGATTATTTCTACTTCAAAATGTATATTATTGGAAAAATCTGGATAGTAGAATGGGGCGTTTTTTTGGAGTAAAGCAGTTTCCGGTTTTAAGAAAATCAATGGCTCCTCCGGTTGATCGTTTCCTAACTCTTCAATATGCTCGGTGTAGTTTCTACCAATTGCCAGGATCTTCATAATTAATTACTTGTTTGCCGAAAATATAAAGCCTTGGTTTACAATTAAAGCGTAAGTGTGAAATTTTAAGAAAAAGTTATTTATTAATGATATTCACAATCGAATTTTGAGTGAACAAATGATATTTTTATAAAAAAAGAATAATTAAATGCTCATGAAATACTGTTTAATAATCTTATTCTGTATCGTATTTTCTTATGAAAGTCATGCCTGGGGACAGACTGGGCATAGAATTGTTGGGAAAATAGCGCAAAATCATTTACCAAACAAAGTAAAGAAAAAAATAGAATCAATATTGGAGGGCCAATCCATTGCCATGGCCGGTAATTACATGGATCAATTAAAATCTGATCATAAATATGATTCTCTAAAACCCTGGCATTATTGCACTATTCCTGATGAAAGTGAATACTCTGGATCGCCTCAAAATGGAGATATTATCAAGGCCATAAATTCCTACATTAAGCTATTAAAATCAGGCGAATTGACTAGTAATGAGGAAATGTTTTCACTCAAATGTCTGATACATCTTATTGGAGATATTCATCAGCCACTGCATGTGGGCAATGGAAAAGATAAAGGTGGCAATACAGTGAGATTAACTTATTTCTATAAATCGTCAAACCTGCACAGGGTTTGAGACTCGGGAATTATTGACAGCCAAAAGTTGAGCTACTCAGAATATGTACGGTGGATTGATAAACCTACAAATGCCCAAATTGTCCAGTGGAGAGATGATGATATAATGACCTGGGTCAATGAGTCCATTTCGTATCGACCACAAATATATGATTTGCCCAAAGGTCATATGATCAATTACAAGTACAATTTTGAAAATGTTGAAACTGTTAATTTGCGATTGTTGCAAGCTGGAATTAGGTTGGCCGGCATTTTAGAGGATATTTATCGATAATTAGATTATGGCTTACGATGAAAATTTAGCAGATCGAATAAGAATTACTTTACGCGAGAAACATGTGATATTCGATGAGAAAAAAATGATGGGTGGCCTCATATTTATGATACGCGAGAAGATGTGTATTGGCATCGTAAAAGATGAATTGATGGCACGAATAGGAAAAGACAAATACGAACAAGCACTTGAAAAAGCCGGATGTAAAGAAATGAACTTTACCGGAAAGCCCATGAAAGGATATGTTTTTATAGAACCTCATGCTTTAGATATGGATTCTGAATTAGATAGCTGGATTCAGATGTCCCTGGATTTTAGTGAAACATTGAAGTGAAAAAAGTCCTGATGGTATATCAGAACTTTGGGTTTGAAGAAAAAAGAATACTACTCCTTTACTTTCTTAAATTTTATATCTATATCAACTTGTAACAAAGGAGGGAACTGAGCTTTTAATGCCGCCAATTCCAGAGCTGTCATTGACCCTGTCAAAAGCGAGGGGACGAAGCTCATCATTAGATCAGGAGTTAGGGAAAATGACTTTATGGTCCCGCTAATAATTTCATTTTCCTCATCTATTACAACATCTTCAATTTTTAATGGTATAGCAAATGGTAGTGGTGGAGATGAGAGATTTAGATTTAATATCTTTTCTGTTTCCTTATATTCCCATGTTCCGGCTTTTAATTCATTACTCTCGCCAATACAAGTGAAAAACAATTCGTTGTTGCTTTTTAATTCAACTGCCGCATTTTCGGGGTTGTCGCAAGGTGCTTGGTCCAACAATCCACCAACCAATTCTTCAGTGATATCGGTGCCTACAGGTAAATCTATAGGAAGATTTCCAAATCCCAAATTCAGAATCAAAGAGACTTCTGTTTGCAATAAGGCCTCATCAAAAGTATAAACCCCTGGTATTTTGAATGTTTCCGGATCATTTTCTCCATTATCATTATTGCAACTCTCAATAAAAAAAGAGATGCCAATGAGAAAGCCTAATGACAAAACTCGAAAAATCCCATTTTTCAAATTATTTTTATTATTCATAATATTCCATTTTAAAAGATAATACCATTTTGATTTTCGCTAATGTAAATATTAGTTTATGGTTTTTTGGGGAAACAATCAAATAATTATAACTTATTTTAAGGTTGAAAAGTATAATAGGTAATATCAGAATAGTGTAAACGAAACTAAATAGAGTTTGTCCATATTGTCATGTAGGCAGGTCTACTGGAAATATCTTTTTTCATTTTCCTTGTTGATGCTTATCCAGATTAGGACTAAAGGGCACAATTAAAAAATTACCAAGTATCTTAATATTATTTCAAGGGAGAATCTGTTTTATCTATAAATTGCAACTTATTTAAAAGTCAAGAAATAATTTTATCATGTCGAAATGTTTGTTCCTTTATATCATATTATTTTTTTTATTCTTCTCCTGCGAAGATAAGGTGAGAGAGTTTGGAGGATATACGCAAAAGGAAATGGAATATCTTCTTGCTTCCGACTCGGTAAAAATTTGGGAGAGACTGTCAAAAGCCGAAGATGATATAATCATTGATCCTGATGATTGCGACATGGATAATTTGCTAATTTTTTTTCAAGGTGATCTGGGGCAGCCAAAGCCTTTGCTTTATGCCTATAATCCACTCATTTGCGATAGCTTGGATTTTTGTTTGCAACACCCTGATTTTTGCCAGTCGGACACCACACTTTGTAATGCAAACCCTGAATTTTGTGAATCGTTAGTTGAGAATATGCTATTTATTGGAAGTTGGTACGCCAAAGAACCATTTATAAAAAATTCAAGATCCGACACATTGGTATTTGAAATAAATAGCAAAAAGGAGTCAATTTTTGTCACAAGTATTTCATCTCAAAATGCTACCTTTCTTTACAAAAATCGACAGGGCAATGAGGGAGCCACAATTACTGAAATTTATAGTTTTACAACTCCTATTATCAAATAATGAGAGAAGCAATACAGATAATTAAAAACCTGAAAGCGGGCAAGTATGCTACCGTATATTTTTTATATGGTGATGAGCCCTATTATATAAATATTATATCAGACATCATTGAAAAAAATGCATTGGAAGAATCTGCCAAAGGGTTTAACCAAATTATTCTTTATGGAAAAGATGTGAAAATTAGTGATGTGCTCAACAATGCCAAGCGGTTTCCGATGATGTCAGACAGGCAGGTTGTCATTG
This sequence comes from uncultured Roseivirgaceae bacterium, assembly GCA_964507705.1. Lineage (GTDB taxonomy): Bacteria > Bacteroidota > Bacteroidia > Cytophagales > Cyclobacteriaceae > JAAUQL01. Next base: position 8,611 of record CAZDRA010000157.1, read on the forward strand.
TCAAGGAAGCGCAAAACATCGTTGATTTCGGAAAAGAACAAGGAGACAAGCTATTGAAATCTTATCTTGAAAACCCACTTCCTTCTACCATCCTGGTATTTTGCTACAAGCATAAAAAACTTGATAAAAGAAAGGCGATAGCAAAATCACTGGTGAAGCATGCCGTAACCCTTGAGTCAAAGAAGTTGTATGACAATCAAGTGCCAGACTGGATAAAAGATTACTTTGCGCAAAAGGAATTTAAAATTACAGACAAGGGCGTCTTTATGCTATCGGAGTTTATTGGTAACAACCTCGAGAGGCTGGCCAATGAAATAGATAAGATGTTAATTAATTTTAAAGAGAAAGTAGAAATTGATGACCATGTCATTCAAAAATATATTGGGATCAGTAAGGAATACAATGCATTTGAATTGCAAAAAGCTGTAGTATTTCGTCAAATAGTCAAAGCCAATAAAATAATTAATTACTTCGACTCCAATCCGAAAAACAACCCGGTGATCCCAATCATTTCTATTTTGTATGGCTTTTTTTCTAAGCTGCTCATTGTCCATGGATCAAATGACAAATCAGATAATCACCTGGCCACGATACTGAAAGTAAATAGATTTTTTGTTCGTGATTATATGTCAGCCGCAAGAAATTATCCTGTAAATAAGGTTGTTTCTGTTATTCACGATTTGCGCCATGCCGATCTTCAAAGCAAAGGTGTAAACGCTTCAAATATTCCGCAAGGTCAGATTTTAAAAGAATTGATTTTCAAAATTATGCATTGA
>CAZDRA010000158.1:0-9290 GCA_964507705.1 uncultured Roseivirgaceae bacterium
TTCAATGGAGAGGAGAAAAAGAATTGAGAGTTGCTCAATGCCTGAAAGATAAATTTGTTGTCGTAGGAATTGATGCCTCTAAAATCCAGGATGCCAATTTTAATGATTCGGTATATCTTAATAATGCAATGCAAAATCCTCCTTCAAACCTAAAAGTGTACACAAGCAAAATACCTTATGAATTGTCCAGGGAGGAAGAAATTTTTAAAATGACTGAGCGCGGATACCAGATCTCTGATGGCGAATTATATAAAATACTTTGTATGGTTTTACCTCAATAAATGTAGGCTTAAAAGAACTAACCAACATCATCGTTTCCTACATTAATCTTGAATAATAGGGCTTAAGATATTTCAAGTTGATTTTGAAGAGGACGTGCATACATCTGTAAAAATATTGACTTTAATTCATCTTTATTTCCGGAGATAGTAGCAATTTTGCTTTCCATATCCAAAACGAATTTCTCTTTTTCGCTTGCATTATACCCTAAATCTCCAGCACGATCTCCATGAATCATATCAAATGCAATATAATTGCACTTTTGCATTTTATAATTCCCAATAACTTGCCTATCGATTATCATTGATAATCTTTTTATAAAATCGTTTTTGCGAAGACCATCAGGTAAGGCAATAATTTCTTCCCCAATTGGCTTTCCAAAATGGTAATGAATGTTCCCCTTGTATCCAAAGATTCCTTTTCTCATTGATTCGATATCTTCATTTTTTTCTTTTGTATATCTTCCAGAAAATTTCATCTCATACAAATACTTTACCTTTTCTACATCGCAAGGGTCGTATTCATACGAAATAGATACAGGGATAATATTAAATTCAGAAAAATGCTCTTTGAGCGAACCCGTAGCCGACATACCGAGCATGTTGATTAAACCGGGCTGCGTACGGTCATTGCCATCTTTGGCTCTTCCTTCCCTTTGTGCGATCCATAATGAGTGATTTTTTATAGATACTGTCTCATAAATATATTGTGACATGAGTTGCGAAAACTTCATCAATTCACGCACCGACAAATTTCGCTTCACAATAAAGCATTTGTTTAGTCTGACCAGATGTTTTATCCATGGCTTATTGAGAAGATTATCGCCAATCGCTACTTCGACAGTTTCATGACCCTCGCCAACAAAAAGCCCATTTAACAATACTGCATCTAATACAATATCCCTATGATTAGAAATATAAAGTTTTGTATTGGTATTGTTGATGTTTTCCAATCCAGATTTCGTTAATCCCGAAGAGGTATCCAATAAAACTTTATCAATGATTTTTAAAATAAATTTCTCCTGAAAATCTTTGATATTGTCAATGCCAATTAGCACCTTTTTCAAATGCTCAACAGGTTCATCAGGAAATATGGCAGAGATTATTTCATCCGGCAAAGAAGTATTAACAAAATCATTTACCACATGCTCAACTTCGTGATCTCGATATGGTCTTATTTCATTAAAAATCGTATTGTCAGTCATTAAATCTCAATTTTTTTATTTATAAAACAATAACAATATGCTGAGGCTAATTGATACCATTTTTTTAAAATCAAATTCATTCAATTATAAAATCCAAAAATACTAATTCCCAAGAGATATCTATCCTGATTCAAATCAAGAAATTGAATCAGGATAAGCTATTATAAATTTATTTTTGACTTATTGTTGCAAAGCAATTTGACTATCATTTCTTTTATCAATCGCTACGCATCCTGTCATTGTCAATGGAATTAGAAATATTATATCAAGACACCAGCCTTGTGGCCATCAACAAACCCCATGGACTTTTGGTACATCGAACCAGAATAGCTGCCGATGCAAATATGTTTGCCCTCCAAATCCTTCGGGATCAACTCGGAATGCATGTATATCCATTGCACAGGATCGACAGAAAAACAGGTGGCATTCTGTTGTTCGGATTGAATTCAGAAATTGATAAGTCTATGCAAACTGCCTTTGCAGAAAGAAAAATTTCTAAAAAATACCTGGCTATCGTTAGGGGATATACTGAGGATCAAGGAACAATTGATTATCCTTTGAAAAAGGAAAATGGCAAAATACAGGAGGCCGAAACTAACTATAAAACCATTGACAAAACTGAATTACCTATCCCTTTTGGGCAACATGAAACCTCCAGGTATTCTTTATTAGAGGTATGCCCAACTACAGGGCGATATCATCAGATCAGAAAACATTTAGCACATATACATCATCCGATAATAGGGGATCGCCCACATGGCTGCAACAAACAAAACAAGCTATTCAAAGAGAGGTTTCAGCTAACGACCATGATGCTGCATGCCCAAAAACTTAGTTTCAGGCATCCGGTAAGTCAAGAACACATAACGATTCTGGCTGGATTACAAAATGAATTTAAAAGAATGATTAGATTGATGAATTTTCTGTATTCAGAAAATCATTAATACAAATTATGATGCTATTGGTATTTTAATGGAATGTGCAAATGGCCATCAATCGGTAAGACCAACGTCAATAAGAAATCGATTATTTTCTCATTCTATCATTATCTCATTCTATCATTAAATTCACCGTAGTACCCAAATGATTAGAATGTCAATCCAGATAACTGTTGTAAATCAACTATTTATTGCTAATTCCCAATTTTACAAACCCAAATACAAATCCCTCCCTTTGACTAAAGATTCTATTTTTCTGTCTGCTACTGATCGCTTTAGCATCCAGAATCCACAATCGGGATGAACCCATTTTACCCTTCCCTCACCAAGTTTTTTCTCAGCTTCTTCAATCCGTTTTGCGACCTCATCAGGAGTTTCGACTGTATTTACTTTTACATCGATTACGCCAATCCCTATTCCAATTCTTGAATCAATTTGCGACAATGCGGCAAGGTCATCTTGCGGGCGATGCGCCAATTCCAGAACAAGATGGTCACAATTCAAACTATTGAGAAACTGTATCAGGGTATCCCAATTGCCTTTTTGAATGGACTGTCCGCCGTAATTACCAAAACAAAAATGTACTGCCTTTTCGCATTGCACCCGATCCAGTATTCGATTGATTGCTTTGCTTGCAATGGGTCCGTCACCTGGGTTTCCGGTGATGTTTGCTTCATCAATCTGAATACATGCACACGGCAACTCAGCCACTTGCTCGGCTATGGCATCTGCTATGGCAAGGGTCAAATCTTCAAAATCATTGTAGTGTTGATCAAATAAAGTTCTGGCCAACATGTATGGGCTTGTGATCGTAAATTTGAAATTTCCATCTGCTACAGAAGCAGCTCTGGAACAATCTGAAAGTAAATCGAGGCTGCCTTCACCAATTTCTTCATCAACCACACCTGCGGGTTTTCTTCTAAAACTCATCTCCTTCTTCTGATTGAAAGCTTTCACATCGCTAATGCCAATTTCATTGCGTATGCCACTCAATCGGCGGGTGAAATATTCGATCATCCCATTTGTATCTGGGTGGTTAACATCAAATCGATATAGTTCGCCATCGGTTGGCAAATCAATACCTAGCCTTCGTTGTGTGTTGATTACGATTTGAGTCGCATCAATGATACTTTGTTCATTTGGCGCTACCTGAAGCCAGTCGATTTGCGAATAGGATCCTACTGTAGTCGTAAGAATGGATGGCGAGTGTTCTGATTTGATTTTCATAATTTATTGTCTTTATCTAGGTTTATTAAGTTCATATTCCAATATATTATTGATAATGCAATATATCATAAACATTTTAATACTATCTTAATAAAACTTATAAGGAAACCAATTCATCAATAAAGAAACCCAAAAGCACTAATATACCCAGAGATTATAATTCTGTGTCAGAGGATATACCGAAGATCACGGAATCATTGATTATCCTTTAAATAGGCAATGAACAGGAGGCCGAAACTAACTATAAAACCATTAACAAAACTGAATTACCTATCCCTTTTGGGCAATATGAAACCTCCAGATATTCTTTATTAGAGGTATGCCCAACTACAGGACGATACCATCAGATCAGAAAACATTTAGCACATATACATCACCCGATAATATACGACAGACCTCATGGCTGCAACAAACAAAACAAGCTATTTAAAGAGAGATTTCAATTAACGACCATGATGCTGCATGCAAGCGAGCTATCATTTAAGCATCCTGTAACGAAAGAATCTATTGCTATAAAAGCTAAACTTCAAGTTGAATTTAAAAGAATGATAAATGAACTTGGATTTGAACTAATTTCATGAAAAAATATGTTGATGCGTAAAGTGCAGGCAATACCATATATTTATAACAAAAAACACATATGAATAAAATATTTCAACTCAAGCCAATTCTATTATTAATATTAACTTTTTTCACAATCCTACCATTGGCATATGGCCAAGAAGAATCGACAAAAGAAGACTGGAAAAATTTATTTAATGGAAAAGATATCGATAATTGGATTACCAAAATTCATCACCATGATGTGGGAATAAATTACGGAAATACATTTCGGGTCGAAAACCAAATGATCAAAGTTCGCTACGATGAGTATGAAGGTGATTTCAATGATCAATTCGGACACTTATATTATAAACAACCGTATTCCTATTACCGATTTCGGGTAAGCTATCGTTTTGTTGGAGAATTGCACCCGGGAGCTCCAGATTATACAATTATGAATAGCGGAGTGATGTTTCATTCCCAGGATCCGAATACTATATTGAAGGAGCAAAACTGGCCAATTTCTGTTGAAATGCAATTTCTTGGTGCCATAGGAGATGGTAAACCAAGACCTACCGGAAATATGTGCTCTCCCGGAACAGAGGTGGTGTACAATGGCAAAATAGAACCTAATCACTGCCTCAATTCTTCATCAGAAACCTATGAGGGCGACCAATGGGTAGATGCTGAACTAATCGTGCTTGGAGATTCGCTTGTTATCCATGTGATAAATGGTGATACCGTACTTCAATATACTCAACCACAGATTGGTGGTGGAGTAGTGCAAGGATTTGATAATGCGATCAAACAGGATGGCAAGTTGCTTACAGAAGGTTTTATCGCACTGCAAAGTGAAGGTCAGCCAATAGATTTCAAAGATATTTGGATATTAAATCTTGAAGGTTGCATGGACCCAAAGGCAACAAATTATAAAGATTATTATGTCAAAGCTAAACCTGAAAGTTGCAAGTATTAGGTCTCCTTTATTTCCCTTCTTTCAAATAAACAGTTAACCTTCCTTTTACCCAGACGGGAGAAATACCTGTAATGCATGGCCTGGTTGTACAAGATGTTTTACGATGATTTGCCGCACTCACGCATGGTGAACATGGAAGTCCTAAATAAAAAGGTTCTGCATTTCCCAATGGCAAATAAAGGGCAGGTGTCTCCGGTCCGAACAATACAAATACTTTTAATGGTGTCACCGCAGCAAAATGTGCCGGACCCGAATCGTTGGTGAGCATCAATTCACTAATGCTATATAATGGCACAAGCTCTTCAAATGTAAAAATCCCTGCAGAGTTTACAAATCTATTGTCATCAACCATTTGTACAACATCCTGAACGTAGGTGCGCTCTTTTGGTGCTCCTGTGCCAATCAATAGTACGTCGTCGAACTCAGCCAACAAATGTTTTGCTACTTCGGCAAAATTTTCCTGAAGCCACCTTCTTTGAGGCAGCAAATCTGAAGCATTTACATTGAGTAAAATAAGTTTCTCCCCTTTCCAGGCCGGATAAAGCTCTTTAATTTTTCCTTTTACACCCTCAACCATAACTTCATCGATGCTTGCTTTTGCCAGTGTCAATTCCCCTGGTTTTACTGCCGTAGTTGCATATGGATTATCATGTTTGCCCAATGTGGTATTTATCAGAGACATGAAATTTATTGATACATGCACATGAGGGTTGTACCGCACAGGAAAGTTGATGAGATTTCCGCGATATAATCCTTCATCATGATGAGAAGCAAAGCCTATTCTTGATCTGGCACCACTTACGGCACACAACAAAGCAGTAAATCTCGAAAATAACTCCAGGTCGATAATGGTATTAATATTTCTTTGACGACACCAAATCATAAACTTGACCACATCAATCGCAAGAACAAACAGTCCGCTTGATCTCATTTTAAAAATATTTTCTTTTTTAATGGTATTGAGGATTTCGAGGCTTTTATAATTTTCTTCAAATATGACAAAAAACAACTCTGTATTCCCCTCACCTCTAAGTCGTCGCATAGCAGGATCAACGATAATGGCACTCCCCATTTCAGATAGTTCAATAAATAAAGCTCTGGAAACATCCGGATTCTTTTTTTTGATGAACCTTATTTTTGTGGAAACCCAAATTATCACACTCATTATATAGCAAAGCGGTACACCAACCCGCCTGTCAATCTTACGCATCAAATCTACGTCCATACAATAATATCAATTTACAACTTTGAGAATATGGCGGTAAAAATACAATATAATGTCAGAAGTGTGAAGTCTGATCAATAGAGGTTCTCATATATTTGATATCGAAATGATGCTTGCTGATGCAGACACCAATCAAAGAAATTTTAATAATGAACTGAAAGGGAATGATGTCTATTATCAAGGAAAAAAGAGATATTAATATTTATCAATAAAAAGAAATAGTGAAAAAAAGTACAATATTTAGTGATTCAAGTAATATTTTATTAGAACGAAACAAGCCTTCACCAACAATGATAAAGCATTTTAACTTGGCTTGATTTTTTATTTGAAATTAGAATTAATATATTAAATGATTATTATTAGTGTGCAATACCAGTTAAATTTAAAATTTTATGAGAAAGATTTTATCATTTTTTGTAGTGGCTGTCCTGTATTACAATTCATCCGCTGCACAGATTCATATCTATTTAGAGGAGAAAGAAATCAACCTTAAAGATGGTAAATATTCGGCGTGGTCGTTCCCTGTATCTTTAGAACTAGATGAAGCTTTTGATGACTTCAGGCAATTCAGCAAGACTTTAAAGTTTATAACCGATTGCCCTTGCAGTGAAGTATCTGCCTACCCAAGGCATGGATGACTTTTCCATGAACTATTTATTAACCCTTTAAGGGTTTTGCAGCTGGCCCTAAAAAGTTAATCCGGTATGTAATACCAGTTTAACCATAAAAAAAGTCATATAAATAGTTTCTTTTTCACTTATATTTCAAAAGAAAAATATACCGTAGCTAAGGCTATGCTATATTTTTCTTGATCATCTATAGTACTCCCCATTATTCGGACCACCAGAAGCACTTTCTTAGTTGAAATTCAGAAAGTGTTTTAACTTTACAAGATCAGGAAAAACGGACAAGGGCTCTGCTGGAGAGCCTGCCCAATGTCGTTGAGTTAAGAGAAAGCCAACTGTATTTTTCATCAACATGTAGAGGTGAGTTCTGACTTTTCGCAGTTTTTCGGATTAATTTGATTCAACGGTAAGTCAAAAACGAGGTAAATGCTGTCTTTGAATAAATCTGAGGCAAAGCTATCCCCTTGTCGAGCATTTTGCTCGGCTTCAGAAATAATTGATATAGTTGTGTTGGTATCCTTAAAAAGAGTTTTTATAAGGCATAGGGTATATCTGTTTACTTTTCCGGAAGTTTCTTTTAAAATGTCTGTTCATTCGTACCAATTCTAGGTTTGCGGAAAATAAATTTACTAATTCCCACAAATACCCTTCTACAATTTCTATTTCTCTACAGAATATTAAAACTATGCTGTTTTTCATACGATTTAAGGCTTGTGTGAAGTTGGGTTTATACTTTCTTTTTCGTTTTTCACATATCTGGTTTACTATTTCATTTGCGCCACAAACCAGGATAGAAGTAAGGGTGCAAGAAAATATTTTTGCATAAAAATCCTGTGTAATGGCCAAACAACTTTTTCCACTGAAATTTTCAATTTCCAGCCTTGACTTCATTGTCTTGTAAGATTCTTCTACCTGCCATCGAAGTTGGTAAAGATCAGAAAAAACTTCATATGGGTATTGTTGATCATCAACCAAACTGGTGATAAGTACTTCTTTTTCTCCAGTATCAAGCTCTATACAGATAAAGCGTAGTTTAATAGGAGCTGTGGACAATCCCAATTCCCTGCATTTTTTTGCGCTGGCTTTACTTGGAAATATTTCTGTAATCATTTCATTTCGACCACTCTCTGCCAACTCTTTTGCAGCTTTCCAACTTCCGGTTTTCAACCTGGCACAAAATTGAGTCTTCTTTTGCATTAGTAGGGAAAACATCCAAAACGAAGCATAATTTCTGTCATACAATGCCAAATCACCCTCCTCAAATATTGCAGCATGTTGCAATGCAAGGTTATGCTCATTGTCATCATAAGTCGATATTCTGGCATCTACTGTTAAATTATTCAGCAAATCATATGCTTGTGATAATCGGGCATAGATGATGGAAACTCCCGTTTCGGAGGTGTCGTGTATTCCATACTTTGATACTATTTCAGCGCTATAAGGTAGCCGGGCTGTAGATCCATCAATTCCCAGAAGCCATTCCATGTTTCATATGCTTCTGTTTCATAGAAATGATCAATTTGTGTTTTATATAGTTCGACAAAGGCTTCATAGTTGAGTTTTTTTTCGGGCCAGACTAAAGGCACCCTTGGTTACCTCATTTACTGGAATTTCTTTGTTCAATAAAACCTTGAAAAGATTGTCTAACTCTGACTGCAGGGATTTGGTTAAAAAATTAATGAGTAAAAAGAAAACTTTATGAAACGGCAAGCTTCGTTCACGAGTGAAGTCAGTTGGTTTAATCCTGTGTCTTTCAATAAATTCTTTTGCGCTCAATTTTTTTTTCAAACTTTGAATAAGTTTGACTTGTTCTTTTGCTTTGTTTCATTGTTCTATTATTTCGTTTGTTACATGTACCAAAAATACATATTTATACCCACTTATATTGCTGATAATCAAACTAATATGAACTTATTAGCTTAACTCAACGACATTGCAGTGCGCCTCTCACACCACCAAGCGTACGGTTCTCGTACTTGGCGGTTCGCCAATCATCACAACAACTGCTCTTTCCACCAGTTGAAGCTATTCCCTAATTTCGTAATGGGCTAAGCTATGCTCTCCCAATTCAATTTCAGGAAGATAAACGTTCAGTCCTTCATCAACTTGTGAGTCCTCTCCGATTTAGCGGAGCCCGTTTCCTGTCAACTACTATGACCTCTGCTGACTTCTCAAACTGTATCTCGTACAGTTCGAGATCTCCCTCGGTAAGGTGAACCTGCCTACCGGACAGGCCATAGCCGTCAGGTTAAGGATAATAATGTCTCGTAAT
>CAZDRA010000159.1:0-3921 GCA_964507705.1 uncultured Roseivirgaceae bacterium
CCGCTTAGTAAAAAAGATATCAATACGCTCAGCAGATGGATCAAAGAAGGTGCATATTGGGATACCCATTGGGCCTACATTCCGGTCAAAAAAATTGAAATAAGTGACCAGTTTTCCAGTGACAAACAATTTAACAGTTGGGCAAAGAATGACATTGATTATTTTATTTATAAAGAATTAAAACAATTGCAGCTCAACCCTTCCAAACAGGCGGAAATTGCAACGCTTGCCAGAAGGATGTCATTGGATTTAATAGGATTGCCTCCTTCTTCCGAGGCAACTAACAAACTATTCAAAAATCCATCGGACGAATCATTGGAATATTATGTTGATGAACTTCTGTCTTCGCCTCATTTTGGGGAAAAATGGACTGGGATGTGGATGGACCTGGCTAGATATTCCGACACAAAAGGTTATGAAGCAGATAGAGGTCGAACTATTTGGAAATATCGTGACTGGCTGATTGAAGCATTTAATGCAGATAAGCCATACAACCAATTCTTGACAGAACAGATTGCGGGAGATTTATTGCCTGATCCTTCTGACGATAATTTGATAGCTACAGCATTTCATCGAAACACCATGACCAATGACGAAGGTGGTACCGACAATGAGGAATTTCGGGTTGCTGCCGTTATTGATAGGGTAAATACAACTTGGGAAGTTGCCATGGGAACTACATTTTCATGTGTGCAGTGCCATAGTCACCCTTTTGATCCTTTCAAGCAAGAGGATTATTACAAGTTCATGTCATATTTCAATAATACACGCGATGAAGATACTCCAGATGATTATCCTTTATTAAGACATTTTGTGGGTGAAGACTCCTTGAAACTAATTGAGCTAAGAAATTGGCTTAAGATACACACAGATCAAAAACGATTAAATGAAATTACTTTATTTCTAAAAACCTGGCAACCAAGCATCAATTCATTGGTTTGTGATAAATATATCAATAGTGAGCTAGCAGGCGTTCGCTGGGTTGCATTGAGAAACAATGGTTCATGTAGGCTGCAGGGCGTAAATCTGAATGAAAAGAATTCACTTATTTACAGATTCAAAAGTCATCTCGCCGGAGGAATTTGGAAAATTCATTTGGACAGTATTAATGGTGCTTTATTAAAGAAGGTCAGCGTAGTCAATTCAAATAATAAATGGACACATCAGGAAATTGACTTTCGGCAAAAATCCGGGATTCACGATTTATATTTCACTTATTACAATCCAAATCTAAAGTATAAACCCAGGGATAATGGGCTAATGTTTGACTGGTTTTATTTTACAGAAAAATTTCCAGGAGAAAAATCAAAAGGATATAAAGCTGCCAAAGAAAAATTTTGGAAATTAATGATTGCGGAGACCCAACATACTCCAATAATGGTTGAAAACCCAGAAAGCATGAAAAGGGAAACCAGAGTTTTTGAAAGGGGAAACTGGCTTTCTAAAGGAGATCTTGTCGAGCCTGGAGTTCCAGAAATACTAAAATATTCTAATGAGGAAATAAGCCCCAATCGATTGGGGATAGTAAAATGGATGGTAAACAACCAAAATCCACTAACCGCCAGAACATATGTAAATCGTTTATGGGAACAATTATTCGGTTATGGAATTGTAAAAACGCTAGAAGATTTTGGCTCTCAGGGAATCCCTCCTACCCATACCGAACTGATTGATCATTTGTCATGGAAGTTTATGCATGATTTTGAATGGAGCACCAAGGCCTTGCTCAAATATATTGTTTCTTCTGCCACCTACCGTCAATCTTCTTTCAGCACACCAGAGCATTTATTTACCGACCCACAAAACAAATATTATGCTCGAGGACCAAGAGTTCGACTTTCTGCTGAGCAAATTCGCGATCAGGCCTTACTCGTCAGTGGCTTGTTGAGTGCAAAAATGTACGGCCCAAGCGTGATGCCTTATCAACCGGAAAATATTTGGAACTCACCTTACGGTGCCCGTAATTGGGAAAAAAGCAAGGGTGAAGACCAATACCGCAGGGCTCTTTATACCTATTGGAAAAGAACAAGCCCTTATCCTTCGTTGATATTATTTGATGTAATGGCACGGGAGGTGTGTTCTTCGCGAAGGATAAATACCAACACACCTCTTCAGGCCTTGGTGACCCTCAATGACAGTGTGTACGTTGAGGCCTCTTTTCATTTTGCTAAACGAATGGTGAAAGAAGGAGGTAGCTTGCCGAAGGATCAAATTGTGCATGGATATAAACTAATGATGTACAAGGATATTTCGGATGAAAAGCTGGAGGTGCTGGTTAATTTTTATAATAGCATTATTGGAGGTGAGGGTTTAATGAGAAAAGCAAATTATAATAAATCTCAGGATGAAAAACATTTTGGTGCCATGACGATTGTAGCCAATACGATGCTCAATCTGGATGAATTTATTATGAAAAATTAGGGAAGTCCGGAGACATCAATTTCGGACTTAAATCAAAAATACTATGAAATTAGAAGGCGAATATTTAAGAAGATTGGAAGAGCAGACCCGAAGACATTTCATAAAAAACTGTTCATTGGGGCTGGGAGGACTGGCACTTTCGTCCTTGCTGGGAGGTTGCGGCAAAGCAACACCTGAAACTACTGGGAATAATATGGCTTCCGGTGGTAATCCGCTTGCTCCCAAACCTTCACACTATCCGGCTCGGGTAAAGAATGTGATTTATATCCACATGGCAGGAGCCCCATCACAATTAGAGCTATTTGATTATAAACCTGACCTCGAAAAACTCGATGGCCAGAATTGCCCCCAATCTCTATTGGAAGGCAAGCGATTTGCATTTATTCGAGGCGTCCCTAAAATGCTTGGGCCACAGGCAAAATTTAAGCAACACGGTGACAGTGGAGCCTGGATATCAAACTATTTGCCGCATCTTTCTACAATTGCCGATGAGCTTACATTTCTAAAATCTGTTCATACCGATCAATTTAATCATGCTCCTGCTCAATTACTGATGCATACAGGCAGCCCGCGATTAGGCAGGCCCAGTATTGGCTCTTGGGTAACTTATGGACTTGGCTCCGAAAATTCTAATTTACCCGGATATGTTGTTTTGACATCCGGGGGAAATAATCCCGATGCAGGAAAAAGCGTTTGGGGAAGTGGGTTTTTACCTTCCGTTTACCAGGGCGTACAATGTCGATCAGATGGTGATCCAGTTCTTTTTATTAAAAACCCGGATCACATAAGCAGGGAGCATCGAAAAGCATCTATTGAGGCCATCAATAAAATCAATAGATTGTCTTATGACGAATTTAATGATCCTGATATTCTCACCAGGATTTCGCAATACGAATTAGCTTTTAAGATGCAAGCCACAGTGCCTGAAGTGATGAACATTGCCGATGAGCCTGAGTATATCCACAAGATGTATGGAAGCGATCCAAACCAGTCAATTATTGCGAATAATATTTTATTGGCCAGAAAATTAATCGAGAGAGGTGTACGGTTTGTGCAGCTTTTTGATTGGGGCTGGGATACGCACGGCACATCCGAAAAAGAATCTATTGATGTTGGCTTGGTAAACAAATGCCGGCAATCTGACAAGGCAGTTACGGCTTTGATATTGGACCTTAAGCAAAGAGGATTGCTTGACGACACGCTCGTGATATGGGGAGGAGAATTTGGGCGAACACCCATGCAGGAAAACAGGGAAGGCAAAACAAATCTTTACAAAGGAAGAGACCACCATTCTGAGGCCTATACTATTTGGATGGCCGGAGGTGGGCTAAAAAAAGGTTTCTCATATGGCGAGACAGACGAGATTGGATATAGTGGGGTCAGCGGCAGGGTTTCACCTTACGACATCCAGGCAACTATCTTGCATCTGCTGGGTTTTGATCATGAACAACTAACTTATAATTTCCAGGGGAGACCATTCAGGCTGACAGATGTTGAAGG
>CAZDRA010000159.1:4021-9270 GCA_964507705.1 uncultured Roseivirgaceae bacterium
TTTTTTAATGAACCTATTCGAATATATTGGTAAATTTCATCCGCTTGCAGTCCACCTTCCTATTGGGTTTCTTACCGTATTTATCATCCTCGGATTATTTATTGGTAGGGATAAACTAATTGAGGCATTTCAAATTATCAAACTAATACTGCTGGTGAGTGCGCTATCTGCCACCGCCTCTTCTATTTCGGGATATATATTGTCAATTTCCGATTCTTACAATTCAGCATCTGTATCAACTCATATGTGGTTTGGTTTTTCAATAACCTTGCTCAACTGGATTATCTATTTCAAATTAAAATACATTTTAAATACCCCTGTTTTGCACTATAGAATTTGGCTTGGCGTGGTATTAATCAGCATGACCATAACAGGACATCTTGGCGGATCCTTAACGCACGGATCCGATTTTTTAACTCCTCCGCCGCCCGCCCAATGGTTTTCCATGTCTCCAAAAGAAGGCAGGAAAATTACCATTAACTCCAATGCATATGAGGCCTCCTCGATTATTTTCGAAAAGAATTGCTATGTATGCCATGGGAAAAATAAGCAAAAAGGCGAGTTACGATTAGATACCAAAGAGGCCATTTTCATAGGCGGTGAAAACGGCAAAATCATTTCGGCAACTGCGGCAAAGAGTATGCTGATCGAAAAATTGCTTTTGCCGCTGGATCATAAAGAACATATGCCTCCTAAAGAGAAAAACCAACTTTCCGAGGCAGAGATCGGATACCTAACATGGTGGATAGACAATGGTTTGAATTTCGATAGCACATTACTTGAGCTAGAACTGCCAGATTCTTTACTGGATGTGCTGACAAAAGAGGAAATAAAATTCATCGACAATTCCATTCCCGATAAGGAAGTAAAGCCGGCTGACGAAAAAGTCCTGGAAAAATTAAAATCTCTCAATGTCGTTCTGACGCCTGTAGCATCAAATTACATTTCTGCAAATTTTATGAATACCTTATCGGAAAATAGCGCAGAAGCCATAGCAGAATTATTGAAGATAAAGACACAATTGATCTGGCTAAATCTCGACTATCAAAAACTGGAAAATGACAGCTGGAAAAAGATAGGGCAATTGACCAACATCAGCAGGTTAAGTGTAAAAAATAGTAATTTGGAAGATGAAGGATTAGCTGATTTTCAAAACCTAAGCAAGCTTGTTCATCTCAATTTGGTGTGGACCAATATTACAGCTTCGGGACTGGCAATATTGAAATCACTGGATAAATTGGAATCTATTTATCTTTATCATACTCATATCGAAAGTAGTGAGCTGGAATCGATAGAATTATTGTTTCCCAATACCAATATTGATATCGGAAATTATATCGTGCCTACCCTGGAATCTGATACAACTGTATTTAAGCTTCAATAAAATGCTAAGTCTGAACGGAGTATTATCAAATTTATTGAACAAGTGAAATTTTATTTATAGTAGTTTAAACTTTTTAAGAAAAACTTGTGTCTTGCTGTTGTGATCATCTGATTATCGGATGAAATTTTTCCTAACCAAATAAATATGAAATTCCTACAACTTAAGTGGTTGTTTGCCGGAATGGTACTCACCACAACTCTTTTTGGGCTTGTTGCTTTTAACAACAACAGCAACGAGCCTTCACCTGTACTTATGACAAGGGAAAACATGGAGGCAGCAGTTCAGCTTCGTGAATCTCAAAAGATAGAGAAGCCTGGAAAAATATGGGTTTATGACAACTTTATATTTGTCATCGAGCAATTCAAGGGCATCCATATACTGGATAACACCGATTCAGAGAATCCAATAAACCTAAGCTTTATCCAGATTGACGGGTGTACCGATGTCGCCGTTCAAAATGGAGTGATTTATGCCAACAACGCTGTTGACCTCATTGGTGTGAAGCCGGCCCCGGACCTTAAATCAATCACGGTCGTAAGCAGAAATCGCAATATTCTTCCCGAGCTTGTTTCGCCCGTACGCTGGAGTAGATATGACTATGATAGATTAAGACCAAAAAATTCAATTATTGTTCGTTGGGAATCTCATAAATCTGAATAAAATGAAAAAGCTATATAACTTTATAATTCTCGTATTCTTGATTTTTGTTTCATGTAGTGAACAATCAAATATCTCTCCTGCTTCAAATGACGGCAGCTTTTCTGGCGGGGTATCAAAAGGAGGATCGTCAGCAAAATTTGCAATCAAGGGAGATTTCCTTTACATCGTTGAAGATGAACATCTAAGCACCTTTGATATCTCCAAAGAAAATGAAGCAGTACTATTAGAAAAAGATAAGGTCGGCTGGGGCATCGAAACCATTTTTCCATTTGGAGATATGTTGTTCCTAGGCACGCAGTCTGGCGTATTGATTTATGATGTTTCCGTTCCTTCCAAGCCAGACTATATTTCTACCTACCAGCATATTGTTGCCTGTGATCCTGTAGTGACAGATGGCGAATATGCCTACCTGACTTTGCGCACTGGTACAGGTTGCGGCAGGCCGATCAACCAGCTTCAGATTATTGATTTGTCTGACATTCGCAATCCTGTGGCTATCAATTTTTATAATATGACAAATCCTAAAGGTTTAGCGATTCAGGGCAATATCTTATATGTTTGCGATGATGGAATCAAAGTATTGGATATAAGCGATAAATCGAACATCGTACAATTAAAACACATAAAAGAAATACCGGCAAATGATGTTATTTTTCATAGAAATCAATTACTCGTGACAGCCGATGATGGATTCTATCAATTCGATGCCGAAGATTTAGTTCAACTTAGTTATTATTCTTTTTAAATATGAAATTTTTTTTATTTAGCCTGGTATTTTTAGCAGCAGCCCAAATCGAAGTTTATGCCCAGTCCAATATGCCTTCAGAGGGTATTGTAGATTATAAAAGCGCAATTTCCTTAGTTCCACAATACGCCATTATTTCCGGCATCAGAGTAGATTATGAGCGGAAATTAAAGCATGAAGATAAATGGATCTTATTTGCTCCTCAAATATATCTCAGGGCAGATACAGATGGCGGCGGAAACTATTATGATTACGATGATATGACAGGATGGGGATTGAATGTATATTACAAGCAGTTCCTGGCTCATTCAAGAAAGAAAAATGCCAATGGCTTGTCAAAGACAAATGTGTATTTTTCCGCAGGGCCAACATTTCAACATACAAATATTAATCGTCGTAACCAGACTACAGTAATCAATAAATATGGTGGCAATGTCAATTTTGGTTTTCAATTGGCTTTCGGAAGTTTCCTTCTTGACCTGTACGCTGGAATTGGCATCAGATATGCTCTTGATTCAGATGGCAAATTAATGGATGATTTTAATGATAGGTGGATAGACTATGGATATTCAGGGATTATACTTGATGGGGGGGTAAGGTTAGGTTTTTTTATTCCCTGATTGAGTGCGGTTGAGCATTAGCTTTATTGCAGAATGGATGAAATGATGAAATGAAAGAAGGTGAAAATTTATTCTATAAAACCCATAGCTTACGTTTCCTTGATTTAAGCATTATTACATTCACTAATTTTTATAATTTTTAACAATGAGAAAAATTTTATTATACCTAATATTTTTTGCAACTACTCAATCTATAGTTCATGCCCAATCTGATCAATCATCAGTTGATAAATCGGAATTTAACAATGCTATTTCCATTGTCCCGCAATATGCTTTCATTTCCGGTATCAGAGTTGATTATGAAAGAAAATTGAAGCGTGAAGATAAATGGATTCTTTTTGCACCACAATTATATCTGAAAACAAATAGCAATTATGATTACGATGAATTGACAGGAGTTGGAATGAATGTGTATTACAAAATGTTTCTTGCACAATCAAGAAAGAAAAATGGAAATGGTTTATCAAGAACAAATGTTTATTTCTCGGTAGGGCCGACATATCAACATTTCAGGATAAATAGTATAGAGCAGTTTCCGGTTGAATTTACTGAAGAGGGGATTACTTACATTAGATTTGAAACTGGCGAATATACAACCCGAATAAATAAGTTCGGTGGCAATGCCAATTTTGGACTACAGTTTACATTCGGGCAATTTCTTCTTGATATTTATGGAGGTATAGGTATCAGGTATGCCCTTGATTCAAATGGTGGCATGATTAACTATTTCAATGATGACTGGCTGGATTTTGGGTATTCGGGGATATTACTTGATGGCGGGGTGCGCTTAGGTTTTTTTATTCCCTGACAAAAGTATAGTTGACCATAAAAAATATAAGAAGGTCAGTGCATTCACTTCCTACTGATTCATTCAGGTATTTACTTAAAGGCCAGTTATGGATATGATTGGGAAGTAGCCGTATATTTTGTATCCTTGGTTTAAATTTTTTTATAATAATGAAAATATTTTTATTCTGTCTGGCATTTTCTGCAACTACTCAATTTGTCGTTTATGCCCAATCTGATCAATCGTCGGTTGGTACTATAGGTTATAAAAACACAGTTTCCATTGTTCCACAATATTTGTTTCCGGTTTCAGGATTGATTATGAACGACAATTAAAAAATGAAGATAAATGGCTTGTCTTTGCACCACAAGTTTATTTTAATGATAAACCCAATGGCGAATTAAATTTCAATTACGATTATGATAAAATGACAGGAATAGGCATGAATATTTATTACAAGCAATTCCTTTCTCATTCTGAAAAGAAAAATTCCTCTGGCTCGTCAAGGACAAACGCATATTTTTCTGTTGGCCCCACTTATCAGCGTTTTAATTTAGTAAACGTAGAGCGAATACCTGTAGAGTTTACCGAAAATGGCATAAAATATGTCAGATTTGAAGATAATGATATTGTGACTATAGTCAATAAATTTGGAGGCAACATCAACTTAGGTTTACAATTTGCATTTGGAAAATTTCTCTTCGATGTGTATGGCGGCGTGGGCTTTAGGTATTCTGTTGATGCAGAAGGTAATAATTTTGAGCAAGATAGTGGCTATTGGGTAAGCTTTGGATATTCAGGATTTTTATTTGACGGAGGCCTGCGATTGGGTTATTACTTTCTCTGATAGGTCGAGTTGAACAATCTATAAATTCATCCAGGGACTTTGATAAAATCAAAAAAATACCCGAAGTTTCCTTCGGGTATTTTTACATCATTATAACTTAATGGATTATTTAACAGAATCCATATATTCTATCAAATCAACAACTTTGTTGGAGTATCCCATTTCATTGTCATACCAGGAAACAACCTTTACAAAAGTTGGGCTTA
>CAZDRA010000160.1:0-9193 GCA_964507705.1 uncultured Roseivirgaceae bacterium
TGCTCGGGCATCAGTCCTGGCATAGTAAGTTAAGTAACCTGCTGACAGTCTATCCCGAATTTGATGAAACACCCCATGTGCAATTACCCGAAAATTATGTATGGCCCAATGATGATGGATTATATTGCAAAAGTTATTGCCCGCTTCACCCGGAGGTTCACAAAATTGTTTTTGAATTGGTCGATGAAATAATGGAGGTTTTTGAAGCCAATACTTTTCATGCAGGCATGGATGAGGTTTTTTATATTGGAGACGATAAATGCCCCAGGTGCTCTGGCCGAGATAAGGCCGAACTGTTTGCAGGTGAGATTACTAAAATCAGAAACCATCTTGCTGACAATGGACACGAACTCTGGATATGGGGCGATCGACTGATAGATGGAAAAACAACTGGAATAGGAGAGTGGGAGGCAAGCATGAACAATACACATCGTGCCATAGACCTGATCCCAAAAGACGTCATGATTTGTGATTGGCATTATGAACGTGTTGATCCAACCGCAGTACTATTTGCGATGAAAGGATTTAAAGTTGCTACCTGTTCCTGGAGAACAGGAGAATTGGCTGTAAAACAACTGGATATGATGGTAAATTTGCGGAAAAATGCTACACCGAAAATAAAAGCTAATTTTCAGGGCATGATTCAGACCATTTGGGACGGTACTGAAAGTTTTATGGATTATTACTATGGAATAAAGGAAATTCCCGCAAATGCAAAAGGTAATTCAGCGGAGTGTTTTAAAATGCTTTATAAAGCAATTGGAGAGTTGGAGTAGATTTTTCACCAAATATGTATAAAGTATTTTCAGTGCTCAATTTTAAAAAGAGGCAATAATCCAGTTTGTATTTTACCATTAGTATCCTTTGGAATGTGCAGTCTAAATCATTACTTTGATGCTCTAATAAGCTTTAAAATAAGTGCAATTATTTAAAGAAAGATTTTACGGAATCAAAATTTGTAGTAATCTGGCAATCTGAAATTTATATTCCTGTTAAATAATGATTTTATTTATCCCACAATGAGATTTTATAAAATACTTACCGAGATTTTATCTATTATTTTATTGTCATCTTTTTCATTATCAAATGAAAAAGATGATTCTCTTCCAAATTTTGTTTTTATTCTCGCCGATGATTTAGGTTGGTCTGATTTGCCGGTTTATGGAAATAAATTCAATGAAGCACCCAATATCACCAAGTTAGCAGATGAGGGTATGAAGTTTGACAATGCCTATGCTGCTTGTCCGGTTTGCTCTCCAACCAGAGCTAGTATCCAATCTGGGCAATATCCTGCAAGAGTCGGAATCACAGATTTTATAACCGGCCATTGGAGGCCATATGAAGAAACGACTGTACCAATTAATCGCACACAATATCTATCTCTGGAAAACATAACTTTTGCAGAAAAACTGAAGGAAGTTGGGTATGCAAATGGATTTTTCGGAAAGTGGCATTTGGGATGGGGAGATTTTATTCCAACCAATCAGGGCTATGATGAACAGGTAGTATATAATGGAGGTGGATTTTTTGAGTTTGGTTCAAGGACTGACCCACCGACTGATTTTCCTGAAGATAAAATACTGTCAGAAGCATTGACGGATTTGAGCATTTCTTTTATTGAGCGAAACAAAGACAAACCGTTTTTCTTATTTCTGGCACATTACGATGTTCATGTCCAACTTGACGCCCAGCAAGAATTAATTGATAAATATTTGGCCAAAGAAAAAGTTAAAGGATATCCATCAAATGCAGTTTATGCAGCTATGATTGAAAATATTGATACAAGTGTTGGTAGGGTAGAAGCAAAGCTTGAAGAGCTGGGATTGTCGGAAAAGACTATTGTGATATTCTTTTCGGACAATGGTGGTCTGGAGAGTAGGTTTGATAAAATTCCGCTTCTTGCGAAATCAAAGTTTCATGTTTATGAAAATGATACCTTGTTATATCTTGCAACATCCAACTCACCATTACGAGCGGAGAAAGGAACTGTTTATGAGGGAGGGATTCGTGAACCGCTAATCATCAAATGGCCAGGGAATGTGCAAAAAGGAAGCATAAATCATTTTGTTGTAACAAGTGTAGATTTTTATCCAACTTTCCTTGAGTTAGCTGGTGTAGCTACGGATCCAAACCAAGTACTTGATGGGATTAGTTTAGTAGATAATCTTATAAATTCTAAAGAAAGTTATGAGCGTCCGATATTTTGGCATTATCCTGTTTATCATCACGATGTGCCGGCTAGTGTTATCAGGAAAGGAGATTTTAAGCTGATAGAAAACTTAGTAAATAGCTCTTTGGAGTTATATAATCTTTCTGAAGACTTAGGCGAAACCATAAACCTCGTACGCTCAAAGCCGGAAAAGGCATCAGAATTATATAAATTATTACAAGAATGGCAACAAGATGTTAAAGCTGAATTTCCTGTTCGTAACCCAAATTTTGATCCTTTAAAAAGATATGAGTGGGCCAAACATCCTGATTCAAGGTAGTTGTGGTTTAAATATTTTTTTAATTACTTTGGTTTTTATTAGCTTGCTTGGATGCCTATTCAATGTATTCAATAGATATGTTTTCATGGCTTTTCCGTGAATGTCCCAAATCAGATGAACTATAAATGTATCATTGGCATTTAATCTAACTACTATGAAAAGAAGACAATTTATAAAAAGTACCTCGGTTGGACTCACTGGAGTGACTGTTGGAGCAATGGGAGGAGTTGGGGTGATTTCTTGTGACAATAATAAAAGATCGAAGAGTCGTGTTTCCGCCAATATTCCATTACCAATTCAGGTGGTGATAGATGATGTGGGATGGTGGTCTGGCAAGGATGGAAGTAAATACCAAGAGCCCTATCGCACAGGTATAAATCGTAATCATGTACCCGCCGATTATCTGGCTATTGTAGATTTGGGGATAGCGCTGGGAATCCAGCCACAAGCTGCTACAGTTCTTGGTGAGTGGGACAAAGAGAATATATTACGAAAAGTGCCGCATAGCACTTGGATGGGTGATAAATGGGACAATAGCCAATGGGTAGGCCCTTGGTTGGAAGAAGTCTCTGATATTATTAATAGCAACAAAGAGAATTATGAAATTACTGTCCACGGGTTGGGTCATGAGTGGTGGGTTGACGGAAAATTTACACGTGCCGAATGGGCCGATAATAATGGTGTGATGCGACCTAAGGAAATTCTCGAACAGCACCTTGATGCCTACGCTGAAATTATGCATCAAAATAATCTCGGAGAACTTCCAAAATCATTTGTACCCAACGCATTCCGACATAGTTTTGGTGTTACAAAGGGTAATGACATTAGCCTGGCGCAGTTGCTGGCTGGTAGAGGCTTTACATACATTAATACGCCATTTAGCAGTATGTTCAATTCGGAGGCAGCACAGCATCATTATTTTGGTGTTGATTCAGGGATCATGACTGTTGACAGGGGTGCTGATTTTTTAGACTGGGATGTAATTGATGGCAAACCGGATGGTATGATAATTGGATCAACATGCGGATTGCACTGGCCAAATATGCTTCATGAAAATCCGGAAAGAAATGCTGAGGTTGTAGAAAGATGGATAGAACTACTTGCTCCTTACAATGATAATGAAAAGACCATGTTGGCCAGAAACTCGCTGGAATTCCAGCAACAATTGCCACATCATGAATTAACAAAGATTAGCATAGGTGACAAGGCAATTGATCTTGATTTTTCTGATACTGCCAATGTTAAAACCATAATCTCAAATAGTAGATTAACTCTTAAAGTGAAGAGTGATAGCGAATTAAATTTTTCTTCTGACGAAATAGAAATTATTTCCGTTTCTTCAAAAAGAATAGAAAATTCCATAATTCATAATCTGACATTAAAAATAACTGATAGAAAAGTCGCTAAGGTTTTATTTAGTAAAAAATCTTAACAGGTATAAATTTATAAAGCATCAACCTTTTTAATTGGGCTAAAACCTTCAAGCCTACCTTGCTGGACAGACTTGAAGGTTTGGGTTGCTAAGTATATTTTACAGTATGTACTTCAACTTCGTAAAGTAGAATTGAAGTAGTATAAAATTGTCTTATAACTATTGCGCATTATTCACCAGCGTATTAAAAACATTTAACTGTTCTTTCATTGCTGTAATCCGGTCAGAAGGTTTGGTTCTGGCCTCAAGCAAAATCCATCCTTTATATTTCATTTTTGTAAACAAGTTCATAAGCTGCTGATATGGATAATCACCAATATTTAATTCGCGAATATGAACTGTATCACCAAACCATTTTTTTACAGAATTAAAATTTGCGTCAAGCCCGGGAGTTAGCAAATCCTGATCGTTGCAATTCCAACATATTTTTACATTTTTCTCTGTTACCTGATCAAAAATGGCCTTCATATTTGGTATCTGCTGGGTTAGTTTACCATGAACTTCAACCCTAATCTCCTGCCCAAAATCTTTGGCGTATTTACCAACTTCGCTTAACGAAGTTGCTATTTGCGCAATGGTCTTTTCTTTTGGCACATCCTCAGGGAGTCCATTAGGTTTTACTTTTATTCCACTAGCCCCTATGTCTTTGCATAATTTTATATATTCCTTAGTGCCATCAATATTCTTGCGAACAACAGATTGATCTTCATGATGGTAATCGAAATTAGATCCATAACCCAGACATGTTACTGAGCTATCCGCAAAACGTTTTTTCACTTCTTCTCGCTGGCTTGTACTAAGACTTGTCTCTACACCATGGGCATGTTCAGTACGTAATTCAACACCAAGCAATCCACTCTTTTCACAATTGGCAATTAAGGTTGGTAAATCCCAGTCTTTTCCCCATTGGTAGGTGACAAGACCAAGCTTCATTTGCGCTTTTTTTATTGTTGAATTAGCCGAAAAAGGATCAATAAATGATAGGCCTAATCCTGCAACTATACCTGTCTGTAGAAAATTTCGACGTGATTGATTGTTCTTCATATTATTTTAATGTTTAAAATATTCAAAGCCAGCTTACTTTTTGGCATATTCATCAGCCAGTTTATTTATTTGATTATCCGTTAAATTTTCAGCCGCTACTACAAGTCTGTACTTAAATGTAACTGATTCTCCTTTTTTCAGGCTGAAGTTAAGGACATTCTTTCCATCGGAAAATATCTTTTGGCCAAGCGTATTTGCTGCAAATAAACCATAATCCCGAGCATGCCAATAGGTAGGGTAGCCAACGTTAGAAGGGTGGTCGATTATGACTAATGCCACCGGTTCACCTTTAATTTCGCTTGCCAGCTTTATCCAACGGCAACGTGTACCCCAAACCTCTTTTCCTTCCACACCCTCTGCACTTCTATAATTCCCTTTTACATATGTATTGTCCATTTTTTCAACTTTTGTGACAATTCCATGCGAGTCCATAAGTTTCGTTGGCTTATTTGTTGGGAGCTCCATTTCGCGAGCAACACGAATGGCAAACATGCCTTCTTTATTATCTGTAAACTTCACTTCATCGAGAACTGCCTTTAAGGTAGTTGTACGATCGATAATGCGCACATTCTCTTTTGCTATAAATGCAAAACTGGTTTCTTCCTCCAGCATTAGTGTATTGTCCGGAGATTTCCAGTCAGACTTAGTTACTAACACGGCTTTCCCATTGCCACTTTTTGCCTTTTCAATTGATCGGTGATATATGGCTCCATAGCCATCTCTCTTTTCAGGTGAAATTGCATCAGAGTTATTCCAGAAATCAAGCCCATTCACATCACCATAGTTTAGCCATACGCCAACATGATGAGGGTGATCAGTACGGTCTCCTTCCTTGTTGATCATTGGATAACTGCGCGTTAGCATGTTTCCCTTTGGAGACATTAGTGGCCATAACACTGGTTTTTTTACATTGTCCGGATAGATATAAGAGGTGAATAGTTTGCCATCAACCATTATATCTACTTTTTTCTCCTCTTTATTTACTTTTAAATCAATAGGCATTTCATTGCTGTTTTGACCATAGAGCAAAGAAATATTGCTTATAACGATCGTTAATACTAATATTCTAATTTTCATCCTACGATATTACTTTATACTAAACACTAAATACTATATACTCAGTACTTTTTATACTTTACTGGGCACGACAAATTCGCCACGGTAATTGCGCGTAAGCATCTTATCTGCTTCATCGTCATTTACAAATGTTTCAGCACTAGGATTGAACGTTAATACACGTTCTAATCTATAGGCAATATTTCCTAAATGAGCCAGGCCTGAAGAAAGGTGTGCTGTTTCAACAGGACCATTAAGCATACTTGCATCGTGTTTTCGAACTGCTTCAATAAAATTGGCAAAATGTCCATCTGTTCCACCGGCACCTCTGTTCATACCCGTTCCTGATTCACCGCCATCTTCACCTGACTGACCGGGAGTTCTGTCTTTACCCAGATAGGACTTATACTTGTCGTAACCATCCACAACAATAATTCCTTTTTCTCCATAGAAAATGTTACCAACAGTTGCTCCTTCTTCGGTGTTGGTGCACCATGGTCGAACTTCAAATTGTATTATTTTATCTTCTTCCGGATATTTATAAATAGAAGTAAGTACCTCGGGAACCTCTTTGCAGTCATCCCAGAGAAATTTGCCTCCCATTGATGTGATTTTTGTTGGAAGACCAACGTCTAATCCCCACATGCATAAATCTGTCTCGTGAATGCCCTGATTGCCTACGTCTCCGTTTCCATAGTCCCAATGCCAGTGCCAGTTATAGTGCACCAGATTTTTTGTAAAAGGTCGCATTGGTGCTGGGCCTGTCCATAAATCATAATCAATACCATCGGGAACGGGAGAAAATCCCTGGTCACCAATATCTGCCCGCCATCGAAAAACAAGTCCACGGGCCATATAAACTCTGCCAATATATCCGTCACGCATCAATTGAATGGCTTCATTTACAGCAGGTGAACTGCGCAATTGAACTCCATGTTGAACAATGCGATCATATTTATGTGCAGCCTCAACCATCTTACGACCTTCCCAAATATTATGAGAACCTGGTTTTTCAACGTAAACATCTTTACCCGCCTGACAAGCCCAAATAACTGAAAGCGCATGCCAATGATTTGGAGATGCAATGCTTACTACATCAATATCTTTGTCGTCCATCACCCTGCGAAGGTCTTGCTCAAGAGCCACATCTTTATCGTACTTATCTTTAAAGTCTTTTTGCCTCACTTTTAGCAGGTTCATATCCGGATCACACAAAGTGGTCACTTGAACATTCTTCTGCACCATCAGGCTTGCGATATGACTTTTTCCACGGCCATTTATACCCAAAACAGCAGCATTTATTCTGTCATTTGCCCCAAAGGCTTTTGACGGAATAATTGTTGGTGCTACAACTGCAACTGATCCGGCTGCAACTGTTTTCTTTAAAAAATTTCTTCTTGTTAATTCCATGATTTTGTGTATTTAAATTTAGAATCTTAATTGAACTATTTGATCCTGATATTACCAGATATCACAGAAATGCCATTCATTTAATAAATGTTAGGCAGAATTGTGACCTAAGTCAGATATTATATATTCCACTTAATATTACATAATAAAAGTAAAAACGGGCAGTTTTTTAATCCAAAAAGTTAATTAATAGATAAAAAAATAATTGAAATAATATATTTAACCCACCTGATGGCTATCAAGCCATCAGGTAGGTTATTGAAAAATTATTATTCTTTTTCTCCAATAGCAATCATTGGATCAATATTTTGTACACCGGCAGGTTGAACTACATGAGTTAAAGGCTCAACATTATTTTCAGAACCGTTATAACCCGTAGTCTGATTCAATACATTCTCAACATTTCCGACAATATAATCCTGGAAAACTGGCCAGAAAACATGCATTGGATCCATGGTGTATTTTGTTGTACTAAAGGTAGCCCACGGAACTTCGTCACGGAAAAAACTGTTTTTTTCTATGACCCTATCGTAATAGAAACTATTCGTAGACAATGACTTTTCAATGTCATTTCCTGTAATGGAGTATGTCTTACCATTGTATGCAGGCTTTCCTGTCTTCGCTAAAATAACAGAAATACGGACAAGTTCGTCATGCCGATATTCTTCGCCAAATAGCTCTCGGTTGCGCTCATCAAGTACTGCGCCAATTCCATCTGTTTGTACGTCACCAACTGTATACATCTGCATTGCGTTTGCACGTGTACGAATGGTGTTGATGTCCTCTGTTGCGCCCGCAAAATTGTCTTGCCAGAATCGAGCCTCAGCCCTTATGAGATAGGCTTCTCCTACTCTAAAGATGTACATATCCCTCTTTCCTCCATCCTGTCTGTCAGGACGACTCTCCTGGTTTAATGCATAGAATTTAAATCTCGGGTAACCATACCAGCACCTCACGGTATCTTCGCAAAGTAAAACACCATTATGCCACAATCGTGCCGGTTGCAAATACCACTCTGAACCTTCCAAAGCTGGATTATCGTATAATATATCTTCCATTTCCATCCAGTTTTTATCCTTGTGCCGGTAGTCCTGCTCATCGTTCACACCGAACCGCTGCCAGACATCGTACTGTGAATAATTGGTCAGACGGCCAAAGCCTTGTGAACGACCATATTTTTGCATCATCATTCCTCCATTATCTCCAGACGCTTGCTTTACGTCAGTTCCATGAATTGCACCTAATGGTGGTGCCTTAACGCCGAGGTTGGTACTAACAAAGTTAGGACCCCATGCGCGAATACTGGCTGATCTACCCTGGGTTCCCAAAACGAAAGGTTCGTTCACCACAAGCCAGACACCTTCGGGATTACTTGTTTTTTGTGCTCCTTTGTCCATATGCAGATAGTTTTGGGCATCAGCAGAGGCAAAACCACTTTTTCCAGGGTAACGCTTCCCTGTAAAAGGACTGAACGTATTAGCCACTTCTACCGAATCCACTCCTGATGGAATATCTGCATCAGTAAATAATCTCACCTCTCCACTAGATAATAAATCATCCATTAGCCTTTCTGCATCCGCAAATCTTTCGTTTAGCATGTAGTATTTGGCCAGAAGCATTCTAACCGCAGACTTAGGAGCTTGCCCAATGGGAAGTTCACTTTTCTTCTTTACATGTTGTACAGCAAATTCCAGATCTGTGATCATTTGATCCCAAATACCCTGCATATGAAAGACCTTAAAATCTCTTCTGGCTTCTGTAA
>CAZDRA010000161.1:0-9159 GCA_964507705.1 uncultured Roseivirgaceae bacterium
GTACCTTGTTTGGACTTTGCTCAGGGTTTGCGATTTTTATTGCTTGCATGGGATTGTTTGGACTTTCCCTTCATACTGTAGCAATTAAGACCAAAGAAATTGGGATAAGAAAAGTTCTGGGAGCGTCAGTTCAAAGCATAATAGCATTATTGACAATGAATACCTTGAAACTTATCCTTGTAGCAAGTGTCTTGGTTTTGCCCGTTTCCTACCTGGCTACTAAAAGTTGGCTGTCAAACTATGCTTATAGAATAGAGTTGGGATGGATATTTATTCTTCCGGCTTTTTTAGTGCCTGTAATTGTGTTGCTTGCTATCAGCTTTCTTTCTATCAAAACTGCTCGGATGAATCCAGCAGAAACCCTACATAATGAATAGGGATTTATGTGGAAGGAGAAAAATAATAAGATCATGAAATTTGAGATTTTCGCTTGAGAAGAGTTTATTAAATTATAGTCTTTAACCCATAAAAAATCAAATCCTATTTGTCATTTCAATCTCCAGTTTCGATCCGGCCATTCAGAATAAATGAAAGCATCATTAAAAAAAGGAGGATGAAATACCTCGTTGGATGTCTCATTTTATCATTTTTCTATTTTTTAAGATTTTTTAACAAGCTAGTAATTTAATACCAAAATGTTTATAATTTCTTTTACCAAGCAGGGGAATTGGTATTTTTTCTTTCAAAAGAAACTAATAATTTTAGGGCTTATACTTTTTAATAGTTTGGTGATTGCAATGATTTTTGTTGCGATTTGTTAGACCCTACAACGGTGTGCGGGAATTACTGAGTTGGCACATTGCCTGACCTGCCTTTGCCGGCAGGCAGGCTTGTTCCGGTACCTGTCAGCTATTTGCGATAAACTTAGTATTTACTCACGTCTTTTGTTTTTTCTTCTTGGCAGCAGGGAAAAGAATATTATTTAGTATCAGGCGGTATCCGGCAGAGTTGGGGTGGAGGTTGAGGTCAGTAGGTTCTTCTCCAACCCGATGTTGGTAGTCTTCCGGATCGTGGCCGCCATAAAATGTCCAAAAACCCTTTCCCAGAATGCCGTGGATATATTTCACCTCTTCCAGGCCATTGGTCTTGCCCATAATTACCACATCCGATTTAACCAGTCTTTTCTTGTATGCTGTTGTTTGCCCCATAAAACCTTTAAGGATTTGTTCATGGTTTTGCGTTAGCATTGTAGGAATAGGGTCCCATTTGGCTGAGAATTCAAACAGTGTAAAGTAATCATTATTTTGGGTAAGCCCTCTTTCCGTAAGTTGATTATCAATATTGCTGTACTCATATTCCAATGGGTTCATCTTGAGTTTAAAATCCTTAAAAGCAATAGTCTTGGAATAGTCAAGCTTTTTTTGTGCGTTGGGTTCTGGAGGATCACCATCATAAACAGATCCAATAATGTCAACACCGTCTGCTGCAAGTGCGATATCATAGGTATCAGTAGCCGAGCACATGGCAAACATAAAACCACCTCCTGCCACAAATGTCTGAATCTTCTTGACCACGGCGAGTTTTAAGTTGGAAACCTTGGCAAACCCATGCTTTGTGGCAGATTCCTTAAATTCCATTTTTTGTCTGCGATACCATGGGTAATTGGCATACGTTCCTTCAAACTTTCCGAATTGCCCAGTAAAATCTTCATGATGCAAATGCAGCCAATCGAACTTTGGCAACTCATCGTACATCACCTCATCGTCGAAAATTACATCATATGGAATTTCGGCATAAGTGAGCACCAGCGTTACGGCATCATCCCAGGGAAGTGCGCTTTTAGGAGAGTAAACGGCGATTTTTGGCGCTTTTTCTAATTTCATCACATCCGTGTTTGATCCTGGATTTGCAATATCAGATAGAATCTGAAAATGCTCTGCTTCAGAAATAATGGTGTAGCTCACACCTCTAATTATCAATTCATTTTCTATTTTTTGAAAATAATCCACCATAAAACTGCCCCCTTTGTAGTTGAGCAACCAGTCAACTTCTACACCTTGCTCAATTATCCAGTAAGCAATCCCATACGCCTTCAGGTGATTGGATTGTGTATTGTCCATGGATATAAATATGGTATTGCCATAGAGTTTTATGGAACTCATGGACATGAAAAATACTATTGTTAATAATTTTAATCGCATATCAATTTTTTTTATGTCACCCTGAAACTGCCTTTGTCAGCAGACAGGCTCGTTTCAGGGTCTTTCAACAGATTCTGAATCAAGTTCAGGATGACTGGTAGTTAATTCCAGTTGCCATGCATTTTCGACCGATGATGTACGCATAACGAAATTAGAATAATAATAGTTAGAGAAAGCCCAGTCTTAATTTATTTTTACTTTCCTGAATTAATTTATAATATGAAAACATGTCACAACGAGTTTTTTTGTTTGGATCGTGGATAGAGAAAAAGCGCAGCAATCAAATAATTGAAAGATTGTCGTTTCTTCCATATTTCAAAACTAACTCAGAATTCTCGTAATTACGTAAAAAAATTCGGTGATAGTTCCCGGACCTGCCTGTCCAGAATTTATTTCAGGGTTACGGAATCTGTCGGCTATTCGGAAAAACTTTTCAGATGGCAGGCAGATTCCAGAATAAATCTGCCTTCTGCAAGCAGGTCTGGGAATTAACTGATATTTATCAAACGTCCTCGCAGGGTCTCTTTTGGACCCTGCGAGAGCAACGGGGTCTCCAAAAGGAAGACCCCGCAGAGACAATTTAAGATAATTTATTTCCGTCATTCCAATTTGTACGTTTACGCAATGGCGGTTTTAGTGTCATTGCAAAAACAAAACTTTGGCTACCAATAATCAAAAGTATGAATTTAAAAGAAAATATAAGAGAAGGGGTAAGGTCGATTAAATCTAATTTGCTAAGAACGATTCTTACCGCATCAATTATTGCCATTGGTATTACATCTTTGGTAGGTATTCTCACAGCCATTGATGGGATAAAATCTTCCATAAATACCAGTTTTTCCAGCCTTGGCGCAAACTCTATTGACATCCATCGAAAAAGTCCCGACCGTACAGTGAAAGACGGGAAAGAACAAAAAAAATTCCCATTACTCCAGAAAGATGAGGTACTGGAATTTAAAGAAAAATTTACCGAAGGGACCACCACATTGCAATTGCCAATTTCCGGATCGGCAGAGATCAAGCGCCTCTCCAAAAAAACAACGCCAAATTTCTCGGTTCAGGGAGTTGACGAAAACTACATGGTAACAAAAAATTATAATATAGAAAATGGTAGAAATTTTTCTCTCCTTGACATTCGAAATGGATCAAACTTCGTGATCATAGGCTACGAAGTAGTCAGCAATCTATTCAAGGATGAAGATCCGATAAATAAGAAAATATCCTTTTATGGAAATAAATATATTGTGATCGGTGTACTGGAAAAAAAAGGTGGTTTTGGAGGGGCAACTTTTGCTGACAGAACGGTGTTTATTCCATTGAAAAATGGTATTCGAATCGCAGGCAGAGGATATTTAGATTATAAAATAACCATAAATGTAAATGACCCTACCAAGATGGAGCACTCACTTGGGGAAGCGACAAGCTTGATGAGGACCATTCGCAAAGATCCCATAGGAACGGAAGATTCATTCGAAATTAAAGTAAATAAAACCCTTGAAGAAGAGTTGGACGAGCTATCATCTTATCTGAGGATTGGTGGATTTTCGATTGGATTTATCACACTTATCGGGGCGTCAATAGGACTGATGAATATCATGCTGGTTTCGGTCAAGGAGAGAACACGCGAAATCGGCATACGCAAAGCGATTGGCGCAACACCTGAAAAAATACGGCTTCAGTTTCTTATTGAAGCGATATTGATTTGTGTTTTAGGAGGTTTTGCCGGAGTTTTAATTGGCCTGGGTATCGGAAATATAGTTTCTAATCTTATCAAAGCTGGCAATTTTGTAGCCCCCTGGGAGTGGGTGGCCCTGGGTTTTGTGGTATGTTTGGTGGTAGGGCTTATATCTGGATATTATCCAGCCTACAAGGCTTCCAAGCTCGACCCGATAGATGCACTCAGGTACGAGTGATAATTACCGAATTATCACTTCAATTTATCATTTCAATGCGCTATCTGTGCCATTTTTATGTATTTTAGCTGCCATATTTTACGGCCGAAAATAGAGTCATTCACAATCTTAAAAAGAAAATTTTATCATGAGCATTCAAAGTCCAAAAATCATTTATACCATTACCGATGAGGCACCCGCATTGGCAACATATTCATTTTTACCCATAGTACAGGCATTTTCCAAAACCGCAGGCGTTGCCATTGAGACCAGGGACATATCTTTGTCTGGCAGGATATTGGCACATTTTCCCAAATACCTCAAAAAAGACCAGCAACAAGAAGATGCACTCGCAGAGCTTGGTGATTTGGCTAAAACACCGGAAGCAAATATTATAAAATTACCCAATATAAGTGCGTCAATCCCACAACTAACTGAAGCCATCAAAGAGCTACAAGGCAAGGGGTTTGCAGTGCCTGATTTTCCAGCAGAACCAAAAAATGATGAAGAAAAAGAAATTAAATCCCGATATGCTAAAGTACTGGGAAGTGCAGTGAACCCTGTATTGCGAGAGGGAAATTCTGACAGACGTGTTGCAGATGCTGTAAAAGCCTATGCCAAAGCACACCCACATTCGATGGGAGCATGGAGTTCGGATTCGCTTACCAACGTAGCCCATATGTCGGAGGGAGATTTTTATGGAAGTGAGCAATCTGTAGTTGTGGCAGCGGCAACCAAGGTGACCATAGAACTGCACGCAAATGGTAGCGTAGAAACATTAAAATCCAATTTGTCATTAACAGCGGGAGAAGTAATCGATGCTTCTGTAATGAGTAGCAAGGCACTTGAGGCATTTTTTGAAAAAGAAATTCAAGATGCCAAAGAGCAGGGTGTGCTGTTGTCTTTGCATTTAAAAGCCACCATGATGAAAGTCTCCGACCCCATTATGTTTGGCAAGGCTGTCAATGTATATTATAAAGATGTGTTCTTAAAACACCAGGCATTTTTTGATGAATTGGGTGTAAATACCAAAAACGGACTGGGTAGTGTGTATGATAAAATTGCCGGTCTGCCGGAAGCAAAAAGAAAGGAAATCGAAGCGGATATTCAGGCGGTGTACAAAACCAGACCTGAACTTGCCATGGTAAATTCTGATAAGGGAATTACCAATTTGCATGTGCCCAGCGATGTGATCATCGATGCTTCCATGCCTGCAGCTATTCGCGCATCGGGCAAGATGTGGGGCACCGATGGACAACTCCACGATATGAAAGCCATGATACCTGACCGTTGCTATGCAGGGATTTACCAAGAGACCATAGACTTCTGTAAGAAGAACGGTGCTTTTGATGTGGCCACGATGGGCAATGTATCAAACGTAGGTTTGATGGCTCAAAAAGCTGAAGAGTATGGTTCACATGATAAAACCTTTGAAATATCCAGTGCCGGAATCGTAAAAGTGCTGGATGAAAAAGGGAATATCTTGATGGAGCACAAGGTCGAAGAAGGAGATATCTGGAGAATGTGCCAGACCAAAGATTTGCCAATAAAAGACTGGGTAAAATTGGGCGTGAGCAGAGCAAAAGCTACAGGTAATCCTGCTATATTCTGGTTGGATAAAAATCGTGCACACGATGCCAGCATAATTGCGAAAGTAAATGCATACCTGCCTGACCATGACACCAGTGGGTTGGAAATAAAAATAATGTCGCCCGAGGAGGCCATAATATATTCATTGGAAAGGGTGAAAGCCGGGAAAGATACCATATCCGTTACCGGAAATGTACTGCGAGATTACTTAACCGATTTATTCCCTATCCTGGAGTTGGGGACAAGTGCCAAAATGTTATCTATTGTTCCACTGTTAGCAGGAGGGGGGCTTTTCGAAACGGGAGCAGGAGGATCTGCACCCAAGCATGTGCAACAATTTGTAGCAGAAGGGCATTTGAGGTGGGATTCCCTTGGAGAGTTTTTAGCCCTCGCC
This sequence comes from uncultured Roseivirgaceae bacterium, assembly GCA_964507705.1. Classification (GTDB taxonomy): domain Bacteria; phylum Bacteroidota; class Bacteroidia; order Cytophagales; family Cyclobacteriaceae; genus JAAUQL01. The sequence continues at coordinate 6,018 of CAZDRA010000161.1, forward strand.
GTTTCCATGGAAGATTTGGCATCGAAAACAAAAAATGCCAAAGCCAAGGTTTTAGCTGCTGCACTAAACACAGCCAATGGTGAGTTTTTGGCTAATGACAAATCACCTTCTCGCAAAGTAAATGAGATTGACAACCGAGGCAGCCATTTTTACCTGGCCATGTATTGGGCAAAAGCGCTGGCCAACCAGGACGAAGACAATGAATTGAAGACAATGTTTGCGCCCATTGCCAAAGCATTTGAATCCAACGAGGCGATAATTTTAGAAGAGCTATTGGCCGCCCAGGGAAATCCTGTTGACATTGGAGGATATTTCAAACCCGACGAGCAAAAATTGGAAAAAGCCATGAGACCAAGCAAAACGCTGAATGATATTTTGGAGGGAGTAAAATAGAAATAAACCCCATGGGGTTTAGCGAATTGTTGGCATTAATTTATGAAAATGGAGAATTTTATTGAAATATTAAAATATATAGGACCATTTATAGGTGTTTTTATTGGATGGCTATTGACTCGAAAAAGTGAAACTGATAAAATTAAATACAGCGAAATTCAACAAGTGAAAAGAAGCTTATTTGTCCTTTTAGAAATCAGGAATCAACTTGCTGTTTCCAAAAGGATAGATAAATATATGAATATCTTAACTCAAAAATTAAATTCTAAGTTTGAAAGTTTAACACCTGAGAAAATAGAACCGAATCAACTTAAAGAGCTTTTAAAACAAATACTTCCAAGTTTAATCGAAGATGATTTTCAGGAGGACTTAAAAGACCAATTTAAGAAGTGTATCGATAATTTGTCAGAAATAGACCCTTTACTGGCATATCGTATAAATGGAAAACAGAACATTCAGTATTATATTCAGAGTTGGGAAAATGAATCAAAAAATTACTTTGAATTTGAAAGTATTGAAGAAATGCAAGACGTTATTGAGCATTTTAAACCAAAATTGATTGACGAAATAAAGGTTGACATTGAAACAATTATCATTGATATAGCAAAGTTAATTAATGATAAAGAGGTGGAGAAAGTGAAAGAAATAATTACTGAACCAGAAGATGCAGAAATTGAGAAAGACATTGAAAAATATCTTAATAAATTCTTTGAAGGAGTACTATAAATGAATTTGTCACCAAATGAAATAGTTGAAGATACAAGAGCTTATTACTCTAATTCATTTGGAAAGAGAATTCTTGAAGAGCTTTTTTTAAACTCTTACAGAACTATAAAAAGCGTTTATCTTTTCAAAAATTTTGACGAATATTTGATTCAATTAAAATCGGATAAAAATGAAGACAAAAAAGAGCAATATTGGAATGCTTCATACTATGAAAAACTTACAGACTACGTGAAAATATCGATTGCGTTTGAAAACTATAATAAAGCTGTTTTAATACAAAAAGGCTTTTTAGTTCATAAAATCCAGAAAAACAATAAGACCAAAGAACTATTTAAAAAACAAAATAATGGCGAGCCAATTCGGATTGAAGAATTCAAATCAATCAGTTCTTTTATTCGTGAGCGAAACATAGACAAATACTATTTAGAAGGTTTGCAAAATGGTTTTCCAACTATTGGTTATAGTGTAACTTTAAGCGAAAAATATCAAAGAATAATTTTGCTCGACAATGAATTGTTATTTCGTCTAAAAGAAATAAATAAATTACGAAATCAACTACATTTCTTTACTGACTTTAAAGGTGCATTTGAAGTTAATAGCCACATTTCAAAATGGAAATATATAAAAGAAAAAAGTATTGAGATTATTGAAAATGAAATAAAAACTAATGCCAACAAAGTATAAAAATAATAGCCAAAATAGTAGTAAATATGGGCATTGTAGTCCGCACAAAATTTTGCAGTAACTTGAAAAAATTGAGTTTCGCAATCGGCTACTATTCTTATACTAAGCGTTGGGTGCCATAGGAACATAGACACATAAAAATTAACAATGATAGAATTTTTAACAAATAATTACTTTATATATTTCATTGTTCCTCTTTTGACTACGGGATTAGGAATCTTTGTTAAAATAGTTAGCAGAAATGATAAATACATATCGTTTATAAAGGAAGACTTAGCCATTGGATTAGAGACTGCGGTAACAGCCTTGATATTATTAATTACTTCAACTGTAAATGATTTGTTTAGACTCAAACAAAATACAGAAAATGGTGGAGAAATAATATTACCCGAGAGTATTTTATTAATTCCTTGGCTGTTATTATTAATAGTGATTCTTCTGTGGGGCGTTTCGACAATTATTCGCAAATTAGGTTGGAAAAACGAAAATGAACTGAATACTTTTTGGGGTATTGTTTTACCCGATATTTTTGGAATCGGATTACTGATTTTTGTAGTTATATGGATAAATAATTAAAATGAGAAAAGACAAAAAAATATTAAATCAAATAACTGCTATTGTTTCTGTTGTAGCCTCTGTTGTTACAATAATCGCACTTTATTGGACCTTTATATTAAAAGAAAACAATAAAATATCAGAAACATTCATTGCAGTAATTTTGGGTGTTGTTGCTTCAATGCTTAGTGCATTTATTTTTAAATTTTTCACTCAAAAGAAAAACGAACGGATATTTATAATTTATAGTCATAAAGACAAGGAATTTGCAGATAAAGTAAAGTATGATTTACGAAAATCACGATATATTGCAACTGTGGATACTGATGTAATTAACGTAGGTGATGAGATAAATAAAATTGTTTCTCAAGCAATTTTGAAATCAGATATTCTTTTATTCATCATTTCAGTGAATTCAAATAAATCTAAATTCGTAAAAAAAGAATTTGAAAAAGCAGTTTCTGCAAGTAAAAAGATTTTACCGATTGTGATTGATAAAAATTCAGAAATACCTTCTGATATTTCAAATATCCTATATGCTGATTTTACAGACGATTATGGAAATGCACTAAAAGGTTTATTAAAAGGATTGGAAAAGGCTGAAAAAATAACTACGGCACCCAACAATGTATATAATGCATTGGGCAGTGATGATGAAATTGAAAGCAAATCATTTTAATCAACATTATGGTATAATGATAAATTGCATTTCAAAATGCCCAACGCCTCATATACTCACCGTTATAAGTTCATTGAAAATATCGTTATCGACATTTTTGTACTT
>CAZDRA010000162.1:0-9028 GCA_964507705.1 uncultured Roseivirgaceae bacterium
CAGAAAGCAAAAGCCTTATGCTTCATGCTCATGCCTGAGCCATGATTTTTAGAATTAGAGGATGGACTGACCATAAATGGAGTTATCTTTGAATTCTAAAAAACGACCAGGAATATGTACGAAAATTGGAATAGTGAAAGAAGGTTACCTATCAATTAATTTTCAAAAATATAGGAATTTGTGGTTCAATATCTTGAACAATTCTTACATATCGATTGTTGAATATCATCCTACAACCAGGTTGGTTTTTAGGAATCTTAGAGAACTTTTATCAACTTAAAAGTCATATTTTAATAGGTTAGTCCATAATACCGAATTTATCAAAAAATCTGGTTTCACATATCGTCTTAGTATCCTGCTTATTATTTGCCATGCGCTGGTTGGTCTTGGATTGCAAGCTCAAAATCTTACAGAGATTTCGGGGTTGGTAGTCGATGATAACAATGGAGATTCATTGGAATATGTAAATGTCTATTTCAAAGGATCAATTGAAGGAACAGTAACCGATGCTAATGGAGAATTTTCTATAAAGACATTTGGAAGTTTCGACTCACTCACAATTTCTGCAGTTGGTTATCAGCAACAGACTATTCTTCTTTCAAAAGAAAAGAGCCAATACTTTTCCATTCGGCTTAAAAATCAATTGGTAAACCTTGATGAAGTTGTGGTGCTGAGTGGTGAAAACCCTGCTTGGGCAATTATCAGGCAAGCCGTCAAAAACAAAAAAAATCATGATAAAAGATCTTTGAAAGCCTATGAATATCAGAGCTATAATCGAATAGAATTTGATATCGATAATATAAACGAGAAGGTGAAAAAGAGAAATATGGTGAAAGAAATTTGGGAAAGCCTTGATAGTACCTCATTAGAAATTGGTGCAAATGGTAATACTATATTACCCGTATTTTTATCAGAGACAGTTTCAAGATATTATGTTAGAAATAAACCTTTTGCGAGAAGAGAAGAAGTACAGAAGTCAAAGGTTGTAGGCGTGTTAGTTGAGGACGGAGCTATGATTTCTCAGCTCGTGGGGACTGCATATCAAGATTATAACTTTTATCAGAATTGGTTGCGTTTTATGGAAAAAGAATTCGTTTCGCCAATTTCCGATAGTTGGAAAATATACTATGACTATCAAATAATCGATACTTTATTTATTGGAAATGACCGCTGTTACGAATTGGATGTATTTCCCAACAGAGTTCAGGATCCGGCATTCAACGGAAAAATCTGGATCACAACAAAAGATTATGCGCTGAAAAAACTGGACTTAACAATAGACAGAGCAACAAATTTGAATTTTATAGATAAAATAGACCTAAAACAAGAGTTGATAAGAACTGAAAGTGGACACTGGCTACCGTCGAATACCAGTTTAGTAATTGACGCCAGCAACCTTAGTAAAGATGCGGCCAGCTTTTTAGTAAAAATTGATAATACCTCTTCAGATTGGAAAGTTAATATTGTGAAGGACAAAAAATATTATACCAATGAAGTATTTATTGCTGAAGATTTTAGCATCCATAGTCCGGAATATTGGGAGGCAGCACGACCAAAAAGCCTGACATCCGATCAATTGAAAACATACCTAGTAATTGACACATTACTTGAAATTCCGCGTGTCAAAAGTTTTGTTGGGTTATTAAAATTGGCAACTACCGGATATTGGAGAAGAGGAAAAGTTGATATTGGCCCATACTTATTTGCCTATGCCAATAACAATTTTGAAGGACACGCTTTTCGACTGGGAATGAAAACCAATGAATATTTCAATCGAAAAATCACCCTTCAAGGCTATGTTGGATATGGCACAAAAGATGAGCAAATGAAATATGGGTTTATCGGAAGTTATATTATCAAAAGAAAACCCTGGACTGAGTTCAAAATTCGTAGTTCCCGAGACCTGGAGCAGGTAGGTATAGGTTCAAATCTAATTTCGACAAATTATTTATTCTATGCAGCCACCAGATGGCAAGTCTTTAGGAGACCATATTATCTTAATGACAACAGCATCAGTATTCAAACCGAGCCTACAAAGGGACTCATGCACAGCATAACTTTAAGACATGAATATTATGATCCGCAATTTCCATTTTATTATTATGAAAACCCGGGAGCACAGGATTCACCACTAAAAAGTGATATTTCAACTTCTTCTCTCAATATTTCGACCCGCTGGGCGAGAGATGAAATGTTCCTTCAGAACGGCAATGAAAGAGTTAGCCTGGGCGCAAGAAGATGGCCAATAATCCAGGCCAATTACACTTTTGGATTTAAAGATGTATTGGATAGTGATTTTCAATATCATAAAGTTGAACTGGTATTTAAGCATAAATTGAGATTGGGAGGGTTTGGAGAATCTAACTACAAGCTCAAAGGAGGACATTATTTTGGCCAAATACCCTACCTTTTATTGGAAAATCATGTCGGAAATGAATCCTTATTTTATACCACCGGGGCCTTTAATACTATGAATTTCTTTGAGTTTGTATCAGACCAATATGTTTCTTTTCACTATCAGCACTATTTCCAAGGATTATTGATGAATAAAATTCCACTAATTAGAAGTCTTAAGTGGAGAATACTTGCTACTGCAAATGTGTTATATGGTTCGTTGCGGCAAGAAAACATCGATATTATCTCTCCTGTCGATCCTGATGGTAATCTCACCCCGGGATTTAATTATCTTGAAAAAGGTCTTCCGTATATTGAACTTGGATATGGGATAGAAAATATTTTTAAAGTTTTGCGCTTAGATGGCATACACCGGATAACCTATCGTGACAATCCCGGAGCGCAAAAATTTGTCCTGAAATTTAGCTTCCAGTTTAAATTATAAATCCAGAAAATAATTTTTCAGGATTCACACCGTGGTTTCCGGGCCTGTTAATAAAAACGATAAAAAATCATTTAGCCTGATTAATTCGGGAGATAATTTTTCGGGTTTAATTCCAGAAATAAATTACACTAATAATCCTTCCCGGGGAAAAATATATTTTTCCTGTTGATTTTATTCAAATCGTAAATTGGTTTGTACCGCTTACTTGTGCCAACTCTTGCTGATGAAGAGCTTAATAAATCTCCTTTTACTATTGACAAGGCAGTTGCGATCATTGGATCTTTTTCATCTCCAAAACTTTTTGCATTGAGCATATCATCTTCAATGAAAAAATCGGGAGTTAATCCATTTACAAAATCTGTCACTCCATTGGCATTGGCATATTTCAATGCAACTGGAGCGATCGCCCAGTTGTGTGCCGGAGGATCAGATTCATCATAAAGCACAAAAGACCCATAGAATTTACCAAATGTGGGCTCACCAATTACAGTTACCCTCATATAAGGCTTCAAGCCATTTATTACTAATTCGCTTGCCGAGGCCGTATTGCCTGTCGTAAGAAAAATTATTTCATTAAGGTTCAGGTTATTTCTATTTTGATGAAATCTTGAAATTAAATTTGGTGAGTTTTGACCTTGACGGCGGGTATAGTATTCCTGGAGATTCTCATTGTATTGATAACTGACTAATGTTTCCTGATTGTTCACCACGCTTGCAGGAGCCAATGCGCTGGCCAGGTATTCTGCTACGTTCACCTCTCCGCCCGGATTATACCTTAAATCCAGGATTAACTGAGAGATTCCTTCGGCTTTTAATGCACCCAATGCATTGCCCAGACTATTTAACCACTTATTGTTATCTCCTGAAATAAAATCAACAAATACCAAATACCCTACTTTTATATTATTTACAATTTTTACTTCATAGTGAATCACCGGATCCAGCTCAATTATTCCGGTATTTATTTTAATAGTTCTATTGGTTTCGATAATACTTCTTCCATTAAAAGTTCCCAGGGTTACCGAAAATCCATTTTTTGAAGTGAGATCAAGATAATTATTTTGAGATAAATCGGTACCGTTTAATTTTAATATAATATCTCCTCTTTTCAGCCCGGCTTTTTCAGCTGGAGAATTTTTATAAACATATTCTACAATGGCAAATAACTTATTGGTATTTGTGAATACACCAAATGATGGCGAAAAGCCCATTGCGATGATGGTTCCACTCATTTCTTCTTTTATCGTTTTTGCATCATCAATTATGTAGGAAAATTTATCTGTAGCATTTAAAAGGCTGTTAAAGTATGTTTCCGGATTTTCATCTCCCGAGGGATCTGCGCTTGGTAATTCTGTATTCCAGAAATAGAAAAAAGACATTTCCTCAAAAATCCATTGTGGTACATTATCTGCATTTATCGCAATATCCGGGATCCCTGATGATTGGTCATCTGCTGGAATAATATCCTCATTTCTGGTACATGAAGTAATAAATAGAATGGCAAAAAACTGAATTATCCAGGGGGTGCTTCTTAGATTGTCCATGATTAAGCGATTTAATAGTTATGGTTATCATAACCAATTCATAAATCATGCCACGATGAAAAAGTATTTGTCAAAGAAACTATTTGAGCAAAATCAGTTTTAATTAAACCAATTTTGTAAGAAGGCGGACATTTGATATACAGGCCCTAGTAAATAGGTCTTGGCTGAATATCCGATAAAGTCGTGAGGCGACTATTTTGTTCCATCTGTAAACGCTCCTTATACTGATCGTACAATTTCAAAAACGCCGGAACAAGTTTGCTGGAATAATTTGTTGGGGAATTTGTCAATACGCAAATACCAATATCCTCATTGGTGTCAATGGCCAATTGGCTTCTATAACCATTTACATATCCACCATGATAGGCAATGGTAGATTCACCGTTTTCAACTATTCTCCAGCCCAATCCATAGTACGATTTTTTATAATCTTTCCATCTGCTAAAATATTTCCATCGAATATTAGTTGTGACCTGAGGTTCAAAAATATCCTCTATTACCTTCTGGCTAATAATTTCCTGACGGTGGCCCGTCATGGCTATCATATAATTGGCCATATCAGAAATACTGGCATTGATACCTCCGGCAGAGGCAACGTTATAATATGTTTTTGATATTCTCCCTGTGGCCCAGCCTCCTCTTCTTGGAAAGTTAGGATAAGCAACATTATCATTGGCCATCATTGATGCGTAATCAATCGATGCGTCTTTCATATTCAAAGGCTCAAATATTTCTTTTTTCATGAGCGAATTATAATCATATCCGGTTGCAGATTCTAAGACAGGTTCTATAACGCCATATGCTACATTCTGATAGCTGTACAATTTTGATGGCTCGGCCAGTAGCTTCACTTCAGGCAATGCCATAATCATGGTATTTAAGTCCTTCCCATCCTCTATAAAATTGGTGTAGGCATGTTGTATCAATCCAGTAGAATGCGATAATAAATGCTTAACCTGCATTTTTCTTGCATAGTCAGGATTGAGAAGATTAAATTGAGGAAAATAATGCTGTACATTATCCTCCCAGCTTACTTTTCCCTGATCAACCATTTTACCTGTAAGAACTCCTGCAAAGGTTTTAGAAACTGAGGCTATCCTAAATGTAGTATGAATATCTATAGAATCATTGAGTCCAACTTTTTTTACGCCAAGTCCCTTCCCATATATAATTTTCCCATTCTTAACAATTGCAATGGCTGCTCCTGGAGATTTGGAGTCACTAAACATAGTATTGGATAATTCATTAAAATCGTCAATAAAACGATCCAGAATAGGAAAATGCTCCGGTATGCTCGGCGGCACTTCTTCTTTTGAATTGATGCCTGTAGATATGTGCAATAATGCAAATAGTGCAATACCGAAATAAAGGTATCTAAACCTGATAGAATAAGATTTATTGCGATGTGGCATTAAATTTTTTGATACAATTTAACAATTCCCAATAAGGATAGAAAGATAGTAATAGTATGCTTCTTTATACTTTATCGAAATGCAAATATAAATATTATTCATTTATAGTTAATATCCCAGACCTTCTGGCGGTAATTTATTTTGTGATTTTTGATTGAAATATATATATAGAAACGATTCTTGGCCTTGGTTTTATACGTTTTCATCAAATATTACAAGCCTTAATCCTAACGGCTAACTTCACCATTTCATTATAATCTCATATTAAATGAGCAGTTAGAATTGAATTAAATCGTAGTTCCGACATTCATTATTCAATTTTGTATTATATAATAATTGACAGCAAAATATTCTCATTTATCTGTAACTTGCGCCTCATTTTTAAAGACCTATGAAAGTTAATAACTTTTTAAAACGACTTTATCCACTTATACTTATTCTGGCGGTTTTTATTGTCTGGAAAACGAGACAAAGTAACAATCTCCAGATGGTTGATTTAAAAGGCACCACCATGGGAACAATCGGATATAATATCAAGTATTTCAATGAAGACGGTGCAAACTATGGAGATGAAATAGACTCGCTATTGCGCATCTGGAATTTGTCACTTTCTACCTATATTCCCAAATCAGAAATATCTCGTTTCAATTCAGGGTCTGATTGCTTTTCATTTGAATCAGATTATTTTTTACCCATACTTCAGGCTTGCGAAGAAGTATTTCAAAAATCCAATGGTGCGTTTGACCCCACTGTTGGTCCATTGGTCAATGCCTGGGGATTTGGCCCCGATAAATCAATGGTGCCCGATAGCAGCACAGTCGATTCGCTCAGGCAGTTTGTCGGTTTTGATAAAATAAAATTTGACAGCAAAAAAGTCTGCAAAGATTCTCCTGGAATAAAGCTAGACTTTTCTGCAGTAGCCAAAGGCTATGCCGTAGATGTGGTGGCAGATTTTCTCAAAGGTAAAGGCGTCAATAACCTGTTGGTAGAAATTGGCGGAGAGCTTATTTGCCGAGGAACAAAAAATGATGATAAACCATGGAGAACTGCAATCGAAGATCCTGATACAGAAATTTATGGACAAAAACTCAGGGCTATTGTAGAGCTTAAAAATCGTGCCGTAGCCACCTCTGGAAATTATAGAAATTATTACGTGAGAGATGGCATAACATATGTTCATACCATTGATCCTGCAACAGGTTATCCAATATCCCATACATTGCTGAGTGCATCTGTTTTTGCAGATAACTGCATGCTTGCCGATGCTTATGCCACTGCATTTATGGTATTGGGGCTGGAAAAATCAAAGTACATCCTCGACAATACCCAATCTCTGGATGGCTATTTAATTTATAGTGGGACTGATGGGAAAATTGAATCTTATGTTACCGACGGTATTGCTGCTCAAATAGAAAAATTAGATGCTAAAAACTAAAGAATGGTTTGGGGAATGGTTTGACTCTCCATACTATCATATATTATACAAACATAGAGATCATGAAGAGGCCAAGGCATTTATTGATCAATTGATCAAATATTTTCAGTTTACTGAAGAAGATAATATCCAAGATCTGGCATGCGGCAAAGGAAGACATGCTATTTACTTAAATAGGCAAGGTTTCAAAGCTGTGGGTTTAGACCTTTCTCAGCAAAATATTTCTTTGGTAAATAGATTTAACACTGAACGATTAAGTTTCCATGTGCACGATATGCGATTCCCATGGAAAGGAAGTAAGTCGGATTATATCCTTAATCTATTTACCAGCTTTGGATATTTTGAAACCAAAGACGAAAATCAACAATCTATATTAGCCATGGCTAAGGGGTTAAAAAAAGGAGGGAAGGTATTAATTGATTTTCTCAATCCCTTTACTGTGATCAATAATCTGGTTTCTGAGGATATAAAATTAATTAATGGCATTGCTTTTCATATCCAAAGGGTACTGGTTGATGATTATATTGTTAAGCAAATTAGGTTTGAGGACAAAGGGATTAATTACGAATTCCAGGAAAGAGTTAAGGCAATTAGAAGAGTAAAATTCCTGGAGTACTTTAAGTTTGCCGGCTTGGAGCTTATTGATCTTTTCGGTGATTATGACCTCAATCCCTATATTGCAGAAAAATCGGAACGAATGATATTTGTACTCAGAAAATAATATGGAAATAGGCTACTCGATTATATTATTTTTGGTGGCATTTGTTCCGGGGCTCATCACCATCAATCTTCAAAAGCCATTAAAAATTAACCTGAAATATCTTTTGGTTTTTGCCAGTGCCTTTATTTTCTCAATAACCATCGTTCATCTTTTACCTGAAATTCTCACTGCTACATCCAATCCTCAGCGAATAGGATTTTTTATCCTCTTTGGATTTTTTATGCAAATTTTTCTCGATTTTATTACCAAAGGTGTAGAGCATGGTCACCTTCACAGCCATGGTCATCAACATGGAAATATTTCACCGATTACGCTTATGGTTGGGCTTTGCATTCATGCACTCATGGATGGGAGCATACTTATTCATCCGGGTTCTCACGAATCGGGCAATCATAGTACCGGCCTGCTCATTGGAATTATACTTCATAAAATACCTGCCGCCATTGCCTTGATGGCTGTGTTAAATATCCAGTTCAAAAAGAAAGGTATATTGATTGTACTATTGCTAATATTCAGCCTCACTTCACCTTTCGGATTGGTTTTTAGCAATATGATGAATGACTTTCATTATATCAGTCAAGAGGGATTCCTAATTATTTTTGCTATAGTTAGCGGCAATTTTTTACATATTTCCACCACGATTTACTTCGAGTCAAGTCCGGATCATACCTTTCACAAAAAGAAGATCTTCATCAGTTTGCTGGGAGCATTGCTGGCCATTTCTGTAGAATTGTTGCAACACTAATTTATAAACCCGCATGAGGGTCGATTTTTTATGTCGGAAAATTATTTTATCACTAAAAAGTTATAACTTTCACGCCGCTTAAAAATTGATTGTTGGTAGATAGCATATCAATTTTTAACTTTCTATAATTTATTATAATAAATAGATATTCACTTTTATGGCTAGGAAAATTCACACACTTGCAGGGTATATTCACGAATACCAAAGAAGTACTCAACAACCAGAAGAATTTTGGTCTCAAATTGCAGAGACATTTCACTGGAAAAAAAGATGGGATAATGTCGTTGATTGGGAATTTGATACACCAAGTGTCAAATGGTTTGTGAATGGAA
>CAZDRA010000163.1:0-9027 GCA_964507705.1 uncultured Roseivirgaceae bacterium
CCTCAAAAGATAAAGAATGATCTCCCAAACCCTTTAAATATGCAATTTCCATGGCGTCAATATATTCGGGATTCAATCCGGGGTTTCCCTGACGAACATTGAATGCATCTGTCCATGTGATAAATGGTTCTAAATACCAGGATCTGGGTCTTTCGATTCTTCGCGAGTAGCTCGCCATCACTTGTTGTTCTGCCGGCAATTTGTATGACGTATGGAACGATGGGAAATAATCAAATCTGTCAATTATAAATTTATCCTCAATGACGTTGGAATTTATAATCCGATAGGTGTATTCACCCCGCAGACCAAATTGGTATCCAAAATTTTCTTTTTCACCCCCAAAAATGGAATAGAGAGCGTGAATATCCCTGCTGTATTCTGTGTCATTACTAAATTCTGGTTGAAGCTCATAATCCCCGGAGTCAGGATTGTACCAATACAATTCAGTTTTGTCCTGACTTCTTCCTAACCTGCTTTGATATCCAGCTTCAAATTTATTTTTCAATCCCACTGGAAGAGTATAATCCAGATTCATCTGCATTACAGCTCCCGGTCCAACTTCGGTATTTAGCTGACCGCTTGTAATTTTACCAGAAAGATCTATTAGCTGATTGGTAGATGACTCTACTCCTTCCCGTGACCGATATTGAACCTGAGCTATTAAATTATGACCTTTCCCTACAAAATCATGTTGATAAGAGCCATTCAAAGAATAAAAGTTGCCCCCTCTACTGCTAAACCCGTAACTTTTATATTCAATTAAATTTCCGCCTGGTTCTTTGCCTTCTTCGTAGTCTTGTTCTGCACTTCTTTCGTATTTGCTGTATCCGTAATTAAATTCAAAATTAAAGAAATCCTTTTCTGTTATACGATAATCTATACCTCCTCTAAGTACCCAAAAACGTCGTTTTCCATTTTTATCTCCCATAGATCGTGTGAAGTAGGTTGTATCGCTACTATTGGTAATTCGCTCATTAATTTCAAATCCAGGCCTTTCACCATTGTTCAAATCACCTCCAAAAAATACACTCCATTTCTTTTTGGTATAGTTTACTAAAAATCCAGTCCCATAGCGATTATAATTACCCAAGTTTAGGTTTGCAGTCCCAGACAACCCTTTCAGCTTATTTTTTTTCGTATTAATGTTGATAATTCCAGCAGTGCCATCGGGATTGTATTTTGCTGATGGGTTGGTAATGATTTCAATATTTTCTATAGAATTTGCTGGGATTTGCTGTAAGGCTTCCGATGATTCCAATACAGTTGGTCTGCCATCAATGAAAACCATAAACCCTGTACTCCCTCGCAATGAGACATTACCTTCTACGTCAACAGTTATTGATGGCAGGTTTTCCAATATATCTACTGCCGATCCGGAAGCTGCAGTTAATTGCTGACTTACATTGATAACTTTTCGATCAATCTTATATTCTACCATCATTTCATCAGCTACAATTTCTACTTCATCCAATTGCGAAACTGACCGTGGCAAATTTATCCTACCTAAATCAACATTGGTATTATCGGCATCAATTTGAATATCATCCAGAACAATTTTGTCATAACCAAGGAATGATACTTCAACATAATATTGTCCTTGTTCCAGACCTTTAATATTAAAATTGCCTTGCTTGTCAGAAATTGTACCGGAAATCAATGAATTACCTTTTATAATAAATACTGCCACCGAAACATATTCCAGAGCTTGGTTGGTTTCTTCATCAAAAATATTCCCGGTGATATTCCCGGAAACATTTTCTCCAGTAGCAGTTATAACCAATGAAAAAACGTAAATAAAGGTTAAAAGGATATGCTTCATGCTTGATGTAAATTTACAACAAAAGGAGCTATGAATTCTGAAGAATTCTGATGTTAGAAAAGAGGCAATAAGCGTTGTCAATAGAGAGATTTATTACCCATGAAATTACTTAAATCCTCAGATTATCTTCTAATTGCTTTGTTAACCCAAATATTTCGATTAACCATTTGCTACATTCAGAATCATAAAGTAAATTCACAATGCATTGAGATCGTAATGACCATATAAAATATTTGAATAGCCGAGGAATACTTTCCGCTTCCAGAAATAGTCACATTTTTAAAAAATAATTCAATATCAAAATTATGAAGTCGATAAACTTGTTATTCTTAATTACCCTTGTAGGGGTAATGTTTGTTTCCGGTGATATGAAAGCCGATAACACTTTGGGTGATAATTCTCTCACATCATCAAGAGAATTCTATCAGCTTAAAATCTATACTTTGAAGACAGATGAGCAGGAGCAAGTTGTTGATAAATATCTAAAAGATGCTTTTTTGCCAGGCCTAAAAAAATTGGGAATTGGTAAGATTGGTGTATTCAAGCCTAAACAAAATGAGACTGACTCTGTAAAAAAGATTTATGTATTAATTCCATTTTTTTCACAGGAACAACTCCTGAATTATGAAGAGACCCTTTTAAAGGATAAAAATTATGTGGCAGCCGGTAGTGATTACCTTAATGCTTCGTATGATAGAGCTCCCTACGAGCGAATAGAATCAATTATCTTAAAGGCATTTGAAGATATGCCTATAATGGCATTGGCTACATTTGATACCCCGAGATCGAATCGGGTATATGAATTGAGAAGTTATGAATCTTCTACCGAAAGTTATTTCAGAAATAAGGTTGAAATGTTCAATGCAGGAGGAGAAATAATACTTTTTGACAAACTGGAATTCAATGCTGTATTTTATGGTGAAGTGATTTCAGGGCCTAAAATGCCAAACCTCATGTACATGACTACATTCTCAGATAAGGAAAGCCGTGATGCGCATTGGGATTCCTTTCGCAAATCACCGGAATGGAAAAAATTGAAACCCTTACCAAAATACCAGCACAATGTTTCTCATATAGATATTTTATTGCTTTATCCCACAGAATATTCAGATTATTGATTTTGTGAAAATTTAGCTACAAAAAAATCTGCAAATCAATAGACTTACATGCTTTAAAATGGAAAGAGAATTCGATAAATATCAACCTGTATAATCCAAGGTATTCGTTCAATTATTTTCAAAAAAATTATCTGTGTTTGAGCTTTGAGGGAAAACATTCTTGGTGTGAGTTTCTTGCTCGAAACTCAAAACTATAATTCGCTACTTTATAGACGAAAAAATATCTATCGTTGCCCTGGATTTATTTAAGGTATAAAAATGCAAACCCGGTGCACCTTTGCTCAATAACTCTTTGCATTGCTTAATGGCAAAATCAACACCAATTTGATAGGTTTTTTTCTTGTTATCTTGATTTTCCTCTAACTGCTTTACCAGTTTTTCAGGAATTTTAGTTCCAACCATCTCAGTGAATTTTTTGATTTGCTTAAAATTCGTAATGGGCATTATCCCTGGAACAATAGGTATGGTAATGCCTGCGCTTCTTGCTCTTTCTACAAAATCAAAATAGTAATCATTGTTAAAAAATAGTTGCGTGACAATAAAATCTGTCCCTTTATCTACTTTGTATTTTAAAAATTCGATATCGCTATCGACAGAATCTGACTCGGAATGCACCTCTGGGTAACCCGCTCCTGCAATGCAAAATCTATTTTGCGCAGCAACAAACTCAATCAAATCGCTGGCATAAGGAAAATCAGTTGCTTTTTTATTAAAATTTGTTTCCCCTTTTGGAGGATCTCCCCTTAGTAGTATTAGGTTTTCTATGTTTTTTTCATAAAAAAAATCCATGTCTCGAGACACCTGCTCCTTGGTGGCATTTACACAGGTATAATGTGCCATCGTCACCATGCCAATTTTATTATTGAGGTAATCTATCAAATTGAATGAAGCGTCTTGAGTAGATCCTCCGGCACCATACGTAACTGATACAAATGAAGGAGAAAGTTTCATGAGCTGGCCTATATTTATGCCAAATTCTAATATTGAATTGAAATTTTTAGGAGGGAAAAATTCAAATGAATAGGATTTTTCTTCACTATTTAGAATATCTATTATTTTCATGGATTTAGTATTTCAAGTTTGCAAATTAAATCAATAATTATCAGAGCGTAAAAAATGAGTACTTCTAAAATTAGACGCTTTAGGGACGGGTTCTAATTAAGGTTCATATATCTAATTCGATATTTGCCACCAATCTTTACTTTTTTTGGAGAAAGAATTTTCAAAATTGTGCCTCCTAAAAAAATCAATCCACCAACAAGCCAAACTTGCTCATTAAAATCAGCATTGTGGCCCGCAACCACCACTCGATTAAATTGATCAATCAAAATATAACCTACTCCAGCAATTTGCGCATAGGTCCCAATATTATTATAATCAATTCCATTAAATCGGCACCCTTTTATATTGATTTTACTTATCTCACGATATAATATTTGGTTAAAACGAAATTCTATTGCTGAGTCATTTAGTGCGATGATCCGATTTGTTCTAAAAAAATCTTCCCCTTCCAGCTTGTATTTTAAGTTGTCTCCAGATTTAAATTTTATTTGCTTGTTTGAAAGTGTTTTTTCTACAACTATGTACTCTTTTTGTGCCAAGGCATCTTGTTGCAAGCATATGAAAAGTGTTACCAAAAAAATCATTGATGACTTAAAAATCATTGACGATGTATTCAACATTTACTTTTTTAATATTTTATATTATAAATCCAATCATGCATATCCTCTTTTTTACCGGCTTTAATCTCGCTCAATTCCTTAAATACTTTTGTTGAGAAGCTATGCGGGCCAGATTTTGGAAGTACATAGTCCTTATTTTCATCCCCTATAATCTCAATTGATGCTATGGTAGCTGCAGTTCCTACACCAAATGCTTCGTCGATTTCACCATTCTTAAGTCCTTCAACTATTTCTTCGACAGATATTCTTCGTTCCTCGACTTTTATACCCCATTCTCTGGCGATGGTTAGTATGCTGTCTCTGGTAATTCCCCATAATACTGAATCTCCTGTTTCTGCTGTCAATAGTGAGTTTCCTTTTATAAACATCATATTCATCGTGCCGGCTTCTTCGATGTATTTATGCGTAGCACCATCAGTCCATACCAATTGATCATATCCTTTTTCCTTAGCAAGTTTTGCGGGATACAGTGAGCCCCCATAGTTCCCGGCAGCTTTTGCATAGCCTGTACCGCCTTGAACAGCTCTGCTGAATTTTCTTTCAATTTTTACTTTTAGCGGTTTTGAATAATAAGGGCCTACTGGACATGTAATGATAATATACTTATAATTTTCTGATGGACTTACACCAAGGTTCTCATCCATAGCAAAAATAAATGGGCGAATATACAGAGATGTATTTGGCAAGTTTGGAATCCATTTATTATCAACTTGTAAAAGTTTGGTTAATCCACTCATGGATATTTCTTCTGGTACTTCAGGGATGCATAAGCGTTCGGCAGAGAAGTTTAGTCTTCTAAAATTCATTTCCGGTCTGAATACAAGCACATCACCCGTTTCATTTTTTTGAGCTTTTAATCCCTCAAATACAGATTGTCCATAGTGCAATACAGCTGTGCCCGGAGCAAAACTCAACAAATCGTAGGGCTTAATTCTAAGATCACCCCATGCTCCATTTTTGTAATCGGCAACAAACATATGATCGGAAAATACCCTTCCAAAATCTATATTGCTAAAATCAATTTGACTAAGCCTGGATTGTTTGGTTTGATTTATATTTATTTTGTTTTTCATTTTTTCTATACAAAAAGGCAGTAAATATCCGAATTATCTTTGTGAGATAATCAGGAAGATAAAAGTATGAAAAAACAATTCAATATCTATTAATCAACCCCTTGGCTCAGGGAAATCGGGTTTAAACTTTAAAGTTTTGCTGAACCTGCCTTTGTCGGCAGACAGGCTTGTTTCAGGATAACCCTAAGCATGGATTAAAGATATTAGACTTGTTTAAACCCGATTTCCTTGCCCCTTGGCTTCCATGGAATTTCTTCGACTTTTAATTCTTGGGCTTGCATTCTGGCTAACACAAAAAGATAGTCGGATAATCTATTGAGATATCTGACAACAATTTCCTCGACATTTTCAAGTTCAGAAAGCTTAACAACCAGTCTTTCAGCACGCCTGCAAACTGTCCTTGCCACATGGGTATTTGAAACAAGCTGGTGACCACCGAGGATTATGAAGTTCTTCATTGGATGCAATAATCCATTCATGCGGTCAATCTCCTTTTCGAGTGACAAAATATCATCATCCTCAAGGTCAGGTTTAAAAACTTTGTCTTTGCCTGGTTGGGCAGCAAGAGACGATCCTACTGTAAAAAGTCTGAATTGGATGAGTCGTATGAAAGCTTTTCTTTCATTATTTATTTCCAGATCGCTTGTCAGTCCAAGAAAAGCATTCAGCTCATCAACTGTTCCGTAGGCATTGATTCTCACATGGTTTTTAGATACGCGCAAGCCACCAAGCAGAGATGTCTGCCCTTTGTCACCTGATTTTGTATATATTTTCATTATGCGCTTGGTTCCTGAACACCGTCAGATCGGTAGATGTTTTCGTTGATAACATCAGATTCAACCAAGCCGTCTCGAAGTCTGATGATTCTATGGGCATAGTGAGCAATATCGTCTTCATGAGTCACCATAATAATCGTATTCCCTCTTTGATGAAGAACATGAAATAATTCCATAAGGTCATTGGAAGTTTTAGAATCGAGATTTCCGGTTGGCTCATCTGCTAAAAGGATACTTGGGCCGTTGACTAAAGCTCTGGCGATAGCGACTCTTTGTCGTTGCCCACCCGAAAGTTCGTTGGGACGATGATCTGCCCTATCAGCCAAGCCTACACTTTCTAAGGTCTCCATGGCTTTTTCATTTCTTTCTGTTTTCCCATATCCGGCATAGATCAAAGGCAAGGCTACATTTTCCAGAGCAGTGGCTCTTGGCAATAAATTAAATGTTTGAAATACAAAACCAATTTCCCTATTTCTGATTTCGGCCAACTCATTTTCAGTCATTTGACTTACATCTTTATTATTCAGTATGTAAGTACCTCGTGTCGGCGTATCTAAACAACCAACAATATTCATTAGTGTTGATTTTCCAGAACCGGAAGGCCCCATAAAAGCAACGTATTCACCTTTATTAATTTTTATAGAAATGGTTTGCAGGGCATTGACAGTCTGCGTGCCCATTTGATAAATCTTTGCTATTTCGGAGGTTTCAATTATTGTGCTCATTTGATTGATATTATACTCATAATTTAAGTGATACAAGCTTATATAAAATTGGCTGAAAATCAAATATTATTATTTAAACGGAAAAAATACTGATTTGATGTAATCTATTATAAACTGTATTGTATGCTCTTTGAGCCCATTATCAAAGCAAAAGGATTTTTCTAATTATCCCTATTTAGTATGGATAAAGTGTTGAGGCAAACATTATGTGTTTTATCCAGTCAAAATCAAAATCTATTGGAAATGGTAGCAACTGCGTGTAAAGTTAACTGATGCTATTTTAGAATTTCATTTCTCATACGCTCAAGCTTCGGCGGACAAATATTCTCTCCAACCTTCGCTAAAGCTACGGCAGGCAAACATTTTATCATTCTCACATTTATAATTATAAATACTTTCGCAATACACTTTCTACTCCATTAAGATAAGATTGTCCAAAAAGGTTAACATGGACCATATGTGGGTAAATATTATAAATATCAACCCTTTCATCAAATCCTGACGCCAGAGGGTACGAAGCGTTGTATGATTTATAAAAAATATAATCGAAGCCACCAAACATCTGTGTGAACGCCAGCTCAATCTCGCGGTGCCCAAAATATACCGCCGGATCAATGAGACAAACTTCCCCATCTTGTCCAATCATTACATTTCCACTCCACATATCACCATGCAGTAATGCGGGTTGATCAGTTGGTAATAAGTCGGGCAATAACTCATAAAACTTTCGATAACGATCAATAAAACTATTGTTTACCATTCGATTATCTATGGCCAATTTCAATTGATATTCGAGGCGGTTGTGTATAAAAAAGTCTATCCAATCTTTATTAAAACCATTCTTCTGAGGTAATTTTCCAATATAATTATCATGATTAAGACCGTATTTCTGTGATGAACTATTTCGATGCATTTCTGACAGGGCATAGCCAAAATTTTCCCAATAATTATTTGATGGAGCGGAACTTTCGATATGCTCAAGAAGCAAATAATGCCTTTCTTCCAGTTTACCAAAAGCAAATACCTTCGGAATTCTTATGCTTCCATTGGCTGCCAAAAGTTTAAGCCCTTCTGCTTCTTTTTGAAACATGTCTTCAGGGATTCCGACTTGCCATTTCAGAAAATAATCACCATTAGAGGTATTTAGTTTCAAGGCATTGCTGATGCAACCTCCGGATTTGAAGTTTGAGCTTTTTACTGTTATAGATTTAGAATAGGCATTTTCTAAAACGGCCTCAAAAAAATTGTTGTCTGTCAGTCTTGATTCAAACATTTTATAATTTTTTCAATGATAAGTTACAAATTGGAATTGGTAAATTGACCAAATTTGTCATGCTATTTTCTACATAACAAATAAAGCTCTGTGTGAATTGGGTACTTTAATAATTATCACCCTTTTTTTATTTTCTGATTTTTGTACTAATTAAGAAATGCTTTTCAAGTTATCTCGTAATTATTCGATTAATAATTTGTATTCATATTTTGATTCAGGTACTTTAATGCTCATCAGCAAAATATTAAACTGTTTAACTAATAATCATGAATTATTACATTTCGAAAAAAAGATTTTTTAACCATAGATTAATTCTAATAATATTCATCTCGACTGCACTTTTATTAAATAAATGTCGGCCTAAGAAAGTATCCGATCCTATTGTTGAAACAGTTGTTGAGACACCTCTTGATCGATATGTAAATAGCCCGAACCCAGATTATCACTATGAAATTGCCTACCAGGGTAAAAAGGAGGGATATACCTTCTTTGTACTCAAAATGATTTCACAAAAATGGCTTACTGAGGCGGAGGTAGATGAGCCTGAATGGTGGCATTGGA
>CAZDRA010000164.1:0-1177 GCA_964507705.1 uncultured Roseivirgaceae bacterium
CATTATTTACTTCTTCGTCAATAAATTGCTTATGGCATGCGGCGCAAAATTCCGGGCTTTTAAAAAGCTTATGCTGCAAGGTTTCGATATGATAATCTGGATAAGAACGGATTAGAAAATCACTGAGAAATTTGGATGTTTTGTCATCATTGAGCTCGTACATGTACCTGTTAGGTTGGCTTAGCACATAATTGGCATTTCCTTTTACATCCGTCTCGGTAATGGCATGGCAGGCAATGCACGAAATACCTTCCTGATATCCCATATCATTTGTCAGGTCATCTTTGTCGGTATAAATATTTTTTGTTCCTGAAAAAAGCGAAATAGGATCATGGCATCCACCACAATATCTTGTTGATTCAGGTCCGTTTTGTTCGCCCATCATACTTTGCACTTTTTGAAAGGCAACATCCATGGCAGCATATCGGTGAGCGCTTACTTCCCATTCTTTATAAATTTCTTCGTGGCAGCCACTTGTTCCACAATTTTTTGATCCACCTGTTGACCTGGGATCAAAAGCACCATTAGAATCAGTATTTGCCAGGCTCGGAGCAAAAGGTCTATCATCTCCATACAGATAGCTATACTCTTCGGGGAATTCATTTTTCCATTTAATAGGTTGATATAATACTGTCCATAGCCCTACCAAAGCAAATAAAACAATACAGATAATAAAACTTTTAACAGCATAATTCCATTGTGCTTTAATTACCGGCACCAAAGCATCACTCCGTTTGGCCTTGTAATTTCTGATCATTATCAGGATAATGTGCGGGAGTAAAAATGCGATGTAAACAAAAGTTCCAATGATATGGGTTAAGTCCCACATTTTGCTAATTCTAATTTGAAATGCTGCCTGGTAGGTAAGCAGGGCACCCGAAACAATCAAAACCAGAGAAACGACCAGTAGCACGTAGCCTGTAAATTTGTAGTGATTCATTGGCATAGATCGGTAAATATTCCAATGCCGGAAGAGGTAGAACGCAAAAGGTATAATGAATATCAACCCAATGATGGTATGCAACAGCACGTTGATTTGGTTGGTAATGCTAAATGGTAAAAAGTATATGATAAGCCCAGTAATGGTTTCAAAAAGTAATATCCCGGTAACAAATCTCAATAATGACCTTTGCCATTCTTTTTCTTTATTAAAGCGGTTCTTCATGTTTTTCATAAT
>CAZDRA010000164.1:1277-2979 GCA_964507705.1 uncultured Roseivirgaceae bacterium
TAGCTTTTTTGGCTGATAGTTCTGCAATACCTACCCTGTTTTTTTCTCATTTAGATAGCAAAGTATTTGGAATTGCGGTGGACAGTGTAGATCGTTTTGTATCTCCAATGGAGTTGGCGGCAATATCGGAGCCGCATTTATTATATGAAACAGGAAGGGCAATAGCGGGGCAATGTAATCATCTTGGGATTCAGGGTTTGATTTCATCCAAGGAAGATGAATTACTAAAAAAGGATTCATGGAGAATGTTAGAAATTAACCAAGGATTTCGTAGCAGCCATATTTTGCCATTGGATTTCATTCAAATGACAGATTTCGAAAATTTGGAATTGACTGCATTTAAGGCATCTGACCAACCCATGATGTTTTTAATAGAAGCCGAAGATGTCGCTGGATTTCACACGATGATAAAGGATGCCATTGGTTCTGAGGCTATACAAATGGCAGATTTAGAAATTATGTGCAAGCAAATTCTGACAATCAAGCTTTGGGCCGGGCTGGATAAAAAGAGACCTATCAATTTGCCTGTTTTATCCAGCAAGATTAATTCATATGGAAATAATTTATTGAAACACGAATTGACAAAAGCTTCCCTCACGGTAGTAAAGAATGATAGAGGATTGCTCCCCATCCAGCGTCTTGAAAATGTAAAAATAGCCAGTTTGTCCATTGGGAAAAACTCCAATCCTGTTTTTAAAAATAACCTGACCAACTATACCAAAATAGATCATTATCAAATGAGTTATCAAGCCACAGATAAGGAGTATGCCGATCTGTGGTCAAAACTCAAAGACTATGATTTGATAATTGAAGGCATCTATGCTTCAGATAATTTAGCAGGCATTGAAAGTTTTGAGATTTTCCAGGAATGGATCAACCAATCAGGCAAGGGCATTTCGACTTATTTCGGTGACCCGAATTTGTTGAATCAAAACAATGCAATATTGAATTCTCCAACCTTAATCTTTACGTATGAAGATAAATATCTGAACAATTTACTGATACCCCAATTGATATTTGGTGGCATAGAATCCAACGGAATTTTACCTATTACCATCAATGAAAATTTAAGAATAGGGCAAGGGATTTCAATTGACAAAATAGAAAGATTTAGTTATACGATTCCTGAGGATGCAGGATTGCAGAGTGAGACTATGGAGAAAATTGATACTATAGTTTATGATGCAATTAGAGACAAAGCGATGCCTGGCTGCCAGATAGTGATCGCCAAAGACAATAAAGTGATTTTCAAAAAATCTTATGGTTATCAAACCTACGATAATTTTCAAAAAATAAATGATGATGATTTGTACGATTTGGCCTCAATCACTAAAGTTTCGGGAGCTCTTCCGGGTTTGATGAAGCTTTATGAAGAAGGCAAGTTTGACCTAGATGCCACACTTGGCACATATTTGAAGTACTTCCGGCGAGGAAACAAAACAGAGCTTACTTTTCGTGAGATACTTGCCCATCAATCGGGCATCAAACCATATATTGTTTATTGGAAAACAGCGATTAAAAAAAATGGAAAGTATCGAAGAAAGACTTTGAGTACTTCACAATCGAATGCGTATCCCTACGAATTAGCAGAAGGATTATTTATACACAAGAATTATAAAAAGAAGATTTATAAACAAATAAGGAAATCGGAATTGGGTGAAAAGAAATACAAATATTCCGGACTTACATTCTATTTGTTCCC
>CAZDRA010000164.1:3079-8833 GCA_964507705.1 uncultured Roseivirgaceae bacterium
GTGATTTACGAAGCTATGGATTAATTTGTCTGATACTTGCATCTACCCACTCAGAGTCACCTTTTTAGGGACTCTGAGTTACTAAATGTCCGTTGGACAATAGTTGACATTTGGCACTTATCGTAGTACAGATCACTCAGAGTCCTCTGCGAGTGACTCTGAGGAGGAGAAAAATTTTCCGTCACTCCAAATTGATAATTTGTCCTATGGGCATGATTATTTCACATTTATTTTCAACCCAATTTTGTAATTATTTAAAAATCAAGTATTTTCATTGATGCAATTGTAAGGTTATCCCCCTAATTTTTATTTGACCTTAACTTCATGGTAGTTGAATACCATGTGTTAAATATTATAATTATAAAATTTCCTTAAATGCCATGAAACCAAGATTAACTACCTACCTACTTTGCCAAAGCAAATTATATTTTGAGTTAGACAATTTTCATTCATATCCCAATCAGGGAATATCCTATTTTCATCTATTTAATTAAAAGTTATGACCTACAAAACCATAAAAATTGTTGCTTTCCTAGTACTATTAACAGGAAGCCTTTATGCGCAAGAATCTATAAATGCTGCGGGAGGTGAAGCTACCGGAAGCGGAGGCTCAGCAAGTTTCACGGTAGGACAAGTGGTTTATAACGCTACTGCCGGAACTAACGGATCAGTAACGCAAGGGGTACAACAGTCATATAAGATTTCTATATTGACAGGATTTGAACTTTCAGACATTGATCTAAAACTATCGGCCTACCCAAACCCTGCAACCAATTTTCTAAATCTACAAATAGAGAATTACAGCAACGAAGACTGGTCTTACCAACTTTATGATCTTCAAGGAGTGTTACTGGAAAATAAAAAGATAGTTAGTCGTATCAATACGATATCGATGGAAGAGCTACCGGCAGCGGTTTATATTTTAAAGGTGATTGAGACGCAAAATGTTGCATCTCAACAAGTAAAGACATTTAAAATAATTAAAAACTAATAGTTATGAATAAGATAAATAACTTGATATCCCTTGCAATTTTAACCACAATTGCCTTCCAACCCCAACAGATAGTTGCCCAATCTCCAGAGAAAATGAGTTATCAAGCAGTAGTGCGAGATGCAAATAATGATTTGATAATCAACCAATCTGCTGGTATGAGGATAAGTATATTACAAGGTTCTACATCTGGAACTTCAGTTTATTCCGAAACACAAAACCCAACAACCAATGCCAATGGACTGGTAAGCATAGAAATTGGGACGGGGACAACTTCCGATGATTTTTCTACAGTTGACTGGGCAAATGGACCTTATTTTATAAAAACAGAAACCGACCTAGGAGGAGGAACTAATTATAGTATCACAGGAACAAGTCAATTAATGAGTGTGCCATATGCACTACATGCAAAAACAGCAGGGAGTGTGACGGGTGGTATTTCTGAGTCAGACCCCATTTTTAAGAGATCTTTTGCTTTTAGGATTAGCCAAAAAGATACTGCCAAATGGAACGACCACACTAAAATTAATTCTAAATCAATTGCCACACTTGGATTTGCTCTTGGTGCACACCGAGATTCTACCGACATAGCCGACATGGGCTTTGTGGCAGGATCAGGTGATTCACCTGTCTATTCAGTAGGTTTAAATACAGATTTAGGAGGGTATGTGTTTTATGTTACACCAAATGGTGAACATGGGTTAGTCGCCGCATTACAAGACCAAAGTTCAAGTGTTTCGTGGTATGAAGCAAATGACGTATGCAATGATCCTGTACTGCATGAAGCAAGCGGTAAAGAATTTACAGATTGGCGCCTGCCAACTAAAAGAGAATTAGATTTGATGTATAATCAAAAAGCTGCAATTGGAGCTTTTGCTAACTTCGTGTATTGGTGTTCTACTGAGTTTGACGAATTAAATGTGTGGGGACAATTTTTTGCAAATGGTGGCCAAGACAAACTAGCCAGAAACAATACACTCTATATACGTTCTGTTAGGGCTTTTTAAAATTAGACTTATGAAAAAGATACAATTATTAATAGTAGCATTAATGCTAACCATAATTGCCTTCCAATCCCAACAGATAGTTGCCCAATCTCCAGAGAAAATGAGTTATCAAGCAGTAGTGCGAGATGCAAATAATGATTTGATAATCAACCAATCTGCTGGTATGAGGATAAGTATATTACAAGGTTCTACATCTGGAACTTCAGTTTATTCCGAAACACAAAACCCAACAACCAATGCCAATGGACTGGTAAGCATAGAAATTGGGACGGGGACAACTTCCGATGATTTTTCTACAGTTGACTGGGCAAATGGACCTTATTTTATAAAAACAGAAACAGATCCGACTGGAGGCACAAACTATAGCATCACTGGTACAAGCCAATTAATGAGTGTGCCATATGCACTACATGCCAAGACTGCAGGTAGTGTGGCTGGAGGAATTTTGGAGTCAGATCCCGTATTTAAGAAATCTTTTGCTTTTGGGATTAGCCAAAAAGATACTGCCAAATGGAACGATCACACCCAAATTAATTCTAAATCAATTGCCAAATTAGGCTTTGCTCTTGGTGCACACAGAGATTCTACCGACATAGCCAGCATGGGCTTTGTCGCAGGGTCTGGAAGTTCAACATATTCAGTTGGAGACTTTGCCCTTGGAGGAATTGTATTTTGGGTTGATGAAAGTGGACAACATGGTTTGGTATGTGCAAAAGAAGATCAAAGCTCAGACATACAATGGTACAATAGCGGTAATTCAAATACAGAAGCCTTAGGAGATGGTATTGGTGCAGGAGAGATGAATACTATGCTTATAATAGCAAATCAAGGGAGTAGCAGTAATTCATATGCTGCCGGCATTTGTGCTAATTTAGTTATAACAGTAAATGGGAATAAATATGGTGACTGGTATTTGCCTTCTATGGAAGAATTAAACTTGATGAATCAAAATAAATCGACCATTGATGCTACTGCTACTGCAAATGGTGGTACTGCTTTTGCAACAGACAACTTATATTGGAGTTCTACGGAGTTCCATATTGCCGCAGCGAGGTGTTTGAGTTTCAATACTGGTGAGACTTTAGCCCTTAAACTCGGCACTTTCTACGTGCGTTCTGTCAGGGCTTTTTAAAAAATTGGATCTATGAAAAAGAAATATTCATTAATAATAGCAGTAATGCTAATCACAAGTGCATTCTTACCACAGCAGATAGATGCACAATCACCCGAAAAAATGAGTTATCAGGCAGTGGTGAGAAACGTGAATAACGAACTGGTGAGCAATCAGGCAGTAGGAATGAAGATAAGCATATTGCAAGGTTCTACATCTGGAACTTCCATCTTTTCCGAAACACAAAACCCATCAACAAATGCCAATGGACTGGTAAGTATAGAAATTGGGTCTGGAACAACATCCGATGATTTTTCGGCCATCGACTGGGCAAACGGACCTTATTTTATAAAAACAGAAACTGATCCGACTGGAGGCACAAACTATAGCATCACTGGTACAAGCCAATTAATGAGTGTGCCATATGCACTACATGCTAAGACTGCAGAGAATGTAATTGGAGGAATTTCTGAAACTGACCCTTTATTCAGCAAATCGATTGCAGGAAGTATTACAAAAAAGGATACTGCTATCTGGAGAAATCATACACAAGTAAATTCTAAATCAATTGCTACTTTAGGTTTTGCTTCTGGTCCACATATAAATGCAGACGATATTGCCAAAATGGGCTTTATTACTGGCTCTGCTGTGGGTAAATATTCGGTTGGAGATTTTGCTATGGGAGGAGTTGTATTTTGGGTAGATGAATC
Source organism: uncultured Roseivirgaceae bacterium (assembly GCA_964507705.1). Lineage (GTDB taxonomy): Bacteria > Bacteroidota > Bacteroidia > Cytophagales > Cyclobacteriaceae > JAAUQL01. Next base: position 6,899 of record CAZDRA010000164.1, read on the forward strand.
CGGACAGCATGGGTTAATATGTGCCAAAAATAATGTTGGGAATGTTATACGTTGGAACGCCGGAACAAATGGAAATACCCGTGCCTATGGAGATGGCCCATTTTCAGGAGAAATGAATACCAATATAATTATTTCTCGTAATGGCTCAATCGGAGATGATGGTAATACATATGCCGCAAGGATTTGTGCTGAATACCAAAATACAGAAGGGGGTAAGACCTATGGCGATTGGTATTTACCTTCCTTAATAGAACTAAATTTAATGATAGAAAATAAGGATGTTATTGATGTTGTTTCAGTGAAAAATGATGGTAATGCAATTTTAGATGAATTTTATTGGAGTTCCGTAGAATTTGATGACAGTACCGCCTGGGCCAAGAGGATGAGTGATGGCAGCCAGGACATAAATGGAAAATCAAGTACAATCTATGTGCGTCCAATACGTGCTTTTTGAAAACAAGACCTATGAAAAAGATTTATTTAGTGTCTATAAAAAAAGATATGTTTTCTTAGAGACACTATTAATTAAGACTGAAACCGACTCATCAGGAGTGACAAACTACACCATCACAGCTACCAGCTTATTAGTGAGCGTACCTTATGCATTTCATGCAAAAACTGCATAGATAGTGTGTCGGGTGGAATTTCTGAATCTAATCCCATTTTTTAAGAATTCTTTTACTTTTAGGAATAAGCGAAAAAGATACTGCCAAATGGAACGACCACACAAAAATTTATTCAAGGGGAAGTGACTCTGGTGAGTGAAAGTCATAATCTAGTCGTGCAGTTTTCATACGCATCTATCACTTTATCCATAAAAATATTAATATCTTCTTTGATGATCATTCTCGATGCATCTTCTTCAAACCAGTTTACAGTTTTGCGAATGCCATCTTTAAAAGATATGGTGGCTTTAAAACCCGGAACGAATGACTTTATTTTCGAGTTGTCAAAAATTACGCTGTGCGCCTTGTCACCAAGTAAATTGCCCGTTTGAACATCATCAATTCTGGCAATGAAATCTGATGGGATATGGACAACATTGGCTTTACTTCCTGCTGCCAGTGCGATGGCTTCATAAATCTGGTTCCATGTCAGTATCTCATCTGATGTAATATGAAAGGCATGCCCTATTGCTTGTTGATGCCCTAAAAGTCCCACGAAACCTTTAGCAAAATCCATCGAATGCGTAATGGTCCATAATGATGTACCATCTCCATGAACGATGATTTTTTTACCTCTTCTTATTCTGTCTATAATTGTGAAATCATCCCAACTTCCTATGGATGCGGGGATAACGGTTTCATAAGTGAGTGATGGCCTGACAATTGTAATCGGAAAATCATGTTCGCGATATAATTTATTCAATAAATCTTCACAAGCAATTTTATCTCTGGAGTATTGCCAATAAGGATTTTTTAACGGAGTAGATTCTGTAATTACCGGATGACTGATTGGTTTTTGATAGGCAGAAGCTGAACTTATAAAGATATATTGGTCCGTTTTGTTTCTAAAAATCTCATGGTCGTTTTGGATGTCTTCCGGTGTAAATGCAATGAAATTTACTACCACATCAAAGTAATAATCTTTTATGGCATTTTTAACTTCTTTGGTATTTCGAATATCCGCAGATATGGTTTTTACCCCTTGGGAAATTTTACTTTTAGAATTGCCTCGATTTAGAACGAAAACTTCCACTCCTTTCTGTGAAGCCAATCTGGTACACGCTCCAGAAATATTTCCTGTACCTCCAATAAATAGTACTTTCATAATTGTTTTAACTAAATATCAAAAATAATTAATGAACTACTTCCAGCCGAAAATTGACTTCATTCAATTTAATGATATTATAATATCCATTAGGATTTAATATCAACAAGTTTGTAGATAAAAAGATAATCTTACTTTATTTTCAAAAATACTGATATAAAAATT
>CAZDRA010000165.1:0-8682 GCA_964507705.1 uncultured Roseivirgaceae bacterium
CAAAAAAGTTATTTTATAACATACCCATACTATGCGCTCTTGTTATTCTGCCATTTTGCAGGGAGTCTCGGATAGCCAAACCTCTGGTCTTGCATGACAAAGATAAGGGTACTGTCAGCATCCGTAGTGGTGACAGTCGTTTGATGTTTAACTTAAAATATACTGACGGGTGCTATTTCAATCACGTAGAAGTTAGTGGTGAGCAGGTGATAGATTCCGCTAAGGGTGTTTTTACATCCATCAAAATAGATGGGCAGTGGTTTTCTTCCCGGGATGAAAGTACATTGCCACGTGTGACTTTGAATGGTGATTCGGTATTTGTCGATAACATTCGCTATGGAAATAAGGACCATTTTGTAGAGGAGAGGTGGCAACTAATCGCATTACAGGATGCCATCGAATGGCGTATCCAACGGCGTAATGTAGGTGAGGGTAATGTTGAGGATGCGGCCAGCGCCGAGTGGGTGTTTTCCGACATGGAAATGTGGACAGGTGCAATTCTGGACAACGGAGGTGTGGCATGGAACAGACTGCTGGAAAATAAAAATATGACTTATGGTTCCCATGCCGGGAAGGTATTGTTTTGGAATAAGACCAATGATCGTTGTCTCGAAATCGACCCCACTGAAATCAGTGATCAACATATCGCTACGAGGTTCACCCACAATTCAGATGATACCCAGAGCTTTGTCCATACGCTCAGTGATTCAGTTCTTGAAACCAGGGTGGATTTGAGCCGCTTTCTTCCCGATAGTCAGGTATTGTGGAAGCCGTTTCACATCAATAACGATACGAAAAAGGTGACCTACCGAATTTCTACTCCCAGCTACAAAAGCCGCTTTGACCTTGGCAATATTCCTGATTAAATGGCTCTCCGAAAATGTAAGTGGTTATAATACCAATAATAAAAAGAAGGAAAATATGAAAAACCATACAATGAAGTCTATTATTTTATTTTTTCTCATCTCTACAATGATTGGGGCTGTTATTAAAACAAATGCCCAATCTGATAAGCTTACCTACATGGAGTTACGCAAAAAATTTGAGTCGCCTGATTATTCGTATTGGGGGGAAGTACCTCTTTGGTGGTGGGAAGCAGATTCCCTGGATAAAGAAAGAGTGACATGGCAATTGGAGGAGCTTTCGGCAAAAGGGGTAAAAGCTGTTTGCCCAATACAACGCTCACCGGCAAGAAGCTATCCGGAATCCTTCAGCAAGGAGTGGTGGGAAACATTGTCATATGTCCATAAAGAATGCCAAAGATTGGGCATGCGACTTTGGGTTTATGATCAGCTTGGGTATGGACAATATGGCTGGTTTGAAAAAGCTGCCGCACAAATCGAAAACACGGGAACGTTCCAAATAAATTTTCAGTCATTTGATGTGGATTCTGATAAAGGGATTCATATGGAAATGCCTGAGGGGACATTGTTGGAAGCGCGAGCTTATCGCATAATAAATGATACAGCACGGGATGAGAAGAGCATGGATATTGCAAAACATATTAAGGTTGGTTCACTCATATGGACTCCGACAGAAGGACAATGGAAAGTTGCCTTATCAGTAGTGACTCCCTATCGATCATTTTATATGAACGAGCCATCCACCGATATTTTCTTAGATCAACTCTATCAAAGAATTGAAGATGTAGTTGGCGAAGATGCAATGGGCAAAAGTTTGATTGGGGTTTTTCAGGATGAACATCCCCCTACACCACGAAATATATATACACCAGAATTATCAAAAACGTTCAAAGAGAAACATGGGTATGACATTGCGCGTGCAATACCGGCGTTACACTTTGATGTTGGGGTAAAAACCCCGAAATATAGAATTGATTATTTGGATACCTATTTGTCATTAGTAGAAAAAACCTACTGGGAAAAAGTATATAATTGGACTGCTGATAAAAACTTGCTGACCAGCCACGATAACTGGGGGCGCAATAATATTTATAACCATAGTAAAGGGTATATCGATTATTTCCGAACCCAAAGATGGTATTCTGCACCAGGTTTGGATGACTGGCAGCAAAAGCCCCTTCAAGAACGGAATTATTACGACACCAAAATAGCCTCTTCCATAGCAAGATTATATGAGCGACCGCGAGTTTGGGCAGAAGTTTTTCACTCCTCAGGATGGGGACGCACGCCCAACCAAACCTTAAGCTGGTTGTCAACACTATATGCTTTTGGGGCTAATTTATATGATGAGCATGGTCTTTATTATTCATTGAATGCCGGCACCTGGGAGCACGCTGCTGGTGATCCACATTGGCGCCAGCCCTATTGGGAATATTATCAGGAAATTTCTGATTGGGTAACCCGGATGAGTTATATCATGTCACAGGGAAATTCAGTTGCTGATGTCGCAGTTCATTATCCGGTGGTTAGTGTGTTGGCCGAAATTGATAAAAGCGATTTGGATTATAATCATTATATGAAACTATCCCGCATTATCTACAATGATGGTATAGATAATGATATTATTGATGACCAATCCATATTAAATGCAACTGTGCAGAATGGGCGGATACAGATCAACGGAAATAAATATCAAGCATTAGTATTTGGTGCTGAAAGAACCATAAGACTGGCTGTTTTAGAAAAATCCCTGGAACTCACTAAAAGCGGAGGTGTAGTTCTGTTTTATGGCAAACTACCATCTGCTTCTGCAGAAAATGGCAGGGATGATGAGCAGTTGGCATCAGTGCTTAAGAAAATCCTGAACCGATCATCACTAAATATGAAATCTCAAAAGATTATTGAGCACAACTTTAAAAGTGGTGGATACGCAGCATTTATAGGTGATGATCCCAATGTCCTTCCTTCATTGCTTTCTCAACACATAGATCGGGATTTTATTGGAGATGGTGGTGATGTGTATGTTTCTCATCGTAAAATTGGGGACCAGGACGTCTATCTCATTCAAAATACAGAAGATAAACCAATACAGCTTGACGCTCGATTTCGGGTAGATGGCGTACCGGAGATATGGGATCCATTTTCCAGAACAATTACAGAAGTTAACAACTTTGAAAGAAAAAATGGCTATACGCATACTAAGTTAACTTTAGAAGGGAATGTAGCTAAATTGTTGGTTTTTAAACCTGGGGATGAAAAACTTCGAAAAGAAGAACTATCTGAGATTAATTGGAGTGACAAAGTGATTTCAAAAGATTGGCAATTTTCCGTAATGCCAACTCGAGATAATCAATGGGGTGATTTTGTATGGCCGCCATCAAATAATAAACTCGGGCCTGAGATTCGTCAATTAAAATATAAGGAGGAAGATGGTACAGCAGGGATGGATTTAGGATGGAATCTGTCAGATTTTGACGATGAAAATTGGGAAAAATCCATCTACAGTACAGGGCCATATTGGTTGGCTCTTGAAGATATACCTGAAAAAGCCAATATAATTCCATCAATTCTTGATGAACAGAAAAAAATTGATACAGGAGATCGAGTTCTGTTTAACGGAATGGAATTTAATTGGGAGAAATTATCTTTTTCTAAAAAAATAGGATTGGGCAAACCATCTCCCTGGGGAGGACATTCAGGATATCCTGACGGGCACTACGATAAAAACTTTATTCATCTCAAAAAAGGCAGAAAGCTCTTATTTACAAGAATATATTCTCCTACAAAACAAAACGCAGGGTTGAAGGTGCAATTGAGAAACTCAGCATCTCGACTCTGGGTGAATGGTAAAGAGGAGCCCTTTCAGGGAGCTGTAGGTAACTTGCCATTAAATAAGGGTTATAATAACATATTGCTTGACTTACGAGATGGTACCGGTGGAATGCTTTTCGTACAACAAGAACCTCCTGCTATATTAAATTTGGATGGTGGAAACGCTAATTTAACCGATCCAATATTAAGTGATGCTTCCTGGATTTGGATTGGAAATAATGAAGGTGCCTACTTTCGTAAATCATTTGAGATTAATAAATTACCTGAAACCGCAAATATTATAGTCACTGGAGTCTCAGGATTTAGATTATTTATTAATGGTAAAAAAGTAGAGGAAGATATAGGCCCGTGGGCAACCTGGGATTATCCCAAAAGCGTCAATATTAAACCCTATTTAAAGCAAGGGAAAAACGTATTTGCCGCATGGGGTCAATTTTATAAAGGAATTAATGTTTCTTTTTCAAATGAGTATCAGGGATTTATTTTAGCTATGAAAGCTATAAATAGTGATGGAGCTATTATGAAATTAGAAACAGATAATTCCTGGAAAGGACATTCAAATGAATTTGATGATTGGGAAACTCTTGATTTTAATGATTCAGACTGGAAGTACGTAACCGTGAAAGGAAAAGCTGGAGATCAACCCTGGGGTGAGGATTTTTTGCTAAATATGGGAGGCTCAACAACTCCTTATCGTCCCTTATCAATAAATTTATCATCCCCTTATATTCAGGTTTTCGATGAAATGCCTGATATAGTATATGATATTAAAGATGAATCCGCTCACAGAATTGGTTGGTATCGTTTTGAAGCGCCTCCCGGCATTAAGGAAATTGTGCTTCATAAGAATAATTCAACAGTATGGGTTAATGGGACTAAAGTTGCTGTTGATGATGGAGTAGTAAAAATTAAGCACCCTCCCGCAGGCGTCTCCAATGTAGCTATTCGCTTGAAAATGAAACGAGGTGAGTATGCTGGTGCTGCATTTGATCTGCCCCTTCAATTGAAACTGGAAGGAGGAACGATCCAAACGGGTCTATGGGATAATTATGCGTTACCTACTTATTCAGGCATAGGGATTTATAAGCAAATAATAAAATTTGATAAAGGTGAAACCGACCAGGCGATTGAAATTGATCTTGGTGAGGTGTATGTGGCTGCTGAAGTTAAGGTCAATGGAAAATCTGCAGGAAGCAGGGTGGCTGCACCATATAAGTTCGATTTATCAGGTATGGTTCAATCGGGCAAAAATGAAATTGAAATCCGGGTAGCGAATACCCTTGCTCCTCATTATTCCATTCCAAAGAAGGCGATGCATTTAGGACCAGTAAAATCTGGTTTGGTTGGTCCGGTTAGTTTGAAAATTTCTGAATAAAAAGTGAGATGAAGTATCTGAAATGTGTTTTTTTAATGTGGGTTTTTTGCGTGTATTGGGATGCTAATGCTCAAGTCAATAATAAGCCAATTGGAACAGATAATTACAATTATCTGAAAAACAATTTTCAAAATCCAACGAACAAATCAGGTGTAAACTGCTGGTGGTGGTGGCTCAATGGCAATGTAAATAAAGCGGCAATTACAAAGGATCTGGAAGCCATGAAGTCCAGGAATTTCCATGGAGCGATGATTTTTGATGCAGGAGGTCATAATCAGCGAGGTAATAAAGACATTCCGACAGGCCCCTTGTTTGGGTCAGATGAGTGGAATGAACTATTTGTTTTTGCTTTAGATGAAGCAGAAAGGTTTGGATTAGAGGTGGGTTTCAGTATCCAAAGCGGTTGGAATCTGGGAGGCCCACGGGTAACTCCACAATACACAGCAAAACAGATTACCTATTCGGAAACAAAAATTCAGGGGAACAAAAAAGTAACAAAAAAATTAGAGTTGCCTAAAACCAGGAGAGACTTTTATAAAGATATTGTCGTACTGGCATTTCCTCTAACAGCCACAAATAAAACGAACGAGCAAATTTCTGATTTGGATTTAAAACTTGGTTTTCACGAGATGGGTGGTTCAGCGCCCGATTGTAGTTTCTTGTTAGGAAACACACCGCGTAATGGTAATATAATAGAAGACAGAACAACATACATCGTAAAAAAGGAAGATGTAATAGATATAACGTCTCACATGGACAAAGCTGGGAATTTAACCTGGGATGCCCCTGATGGTGATTGGAGCATCATACGGTTTGGTTACAGCTGCACAGACTCACATGTTTCAACTTCGAGTGGCAACTGGCAAGGAAGCGTACTGGATTATATGAGTAAAGATGCATTTGATTTTTATTGGAACGATGTCGTAGAACCAATCCTCAAAGCAGCCGGCGAGCATGTAGGAACAACACTAAAATATATGGAGACCGATAGTTGGGAATGTGGAGGTATGAACTGGACAGATAACTTTTCAGAGGAGTTTAAGAATTATCGGGGTTATGATATAGTCAACTATTTACCCATAGTTGCCGGCTATGTGATAGACGACACAACAACCTCTAATGCTTTTTTGGCAGATTTTAGAAAGACATTGGGCGACTTGGTGGCCTATAACCACTACGCACGTTTTTCAGAATTTGCACATAAATACAATATGGGCATTCAGCCCGAATCGGCCGGACCTCATGCCGGCCCCATGGATGGAATAAAGAATTATGGATTTAGTGATATCGTGATGAGTGAATTTTGGTCGCCATCACCTCACCGCCCGAGACCTAATAATCGCTTTTTTCTCAAGCAAGCCTCTTCAGCTGCCCATATCTACGGAAAAAGGATTGTAGGTGCAGAATCGTTTACCACCATTGGGCCACACTGGAACGATGAGTTGTGGCACGATCAAAAGTCTGCATTTGATCATGAGATTTGTGCCGGACTGAACCGAATGTATTTTCATACTTTTACCTGCTCCCCACCTGAAATGGGCTTGCCCGGACAGGAGTATTTTGCCGGAACACATGTAAATCCACAAGTAACCTGGTGGGAACAATCGGGAGCATTTATCGATTATATGCACCGAACACAACTACTCGCACAGAAGGGAAAGTTTGTTGCTGATGTACTATACTACTACGGAGACCATGTACCCAATGTATTTCCTTTTAAACATTCCGATCCTGCCGGGGTAATGCCAGGCTTTGACTATGATGTAACAGATGAAACTATCTTTTTACAACTCAAAATAAAAGATGGAAAAATAGTCGTTCCCGGAGGTGTTGAATACCGTGTTTTAGTATTGCCCGACAATAAAGTATTGTCAATGGCAGTATTGGAAAAAGTGAGAGAACTCTTACAAGAAGGAGCACAAGTAATTGGCTACAAGCCGGAAAATTTAGTCAGCCTGGTTGGTGGTGAAAAAGAACAAAAACAGTTTCATGAATTGGCAGATAAAATCTGGGGAAAAGAACTCAGCGAAAAAGGTGAAAGAAAATATGACAGAGGACTTGTAGCCTGGGGAGTTACTGCAAGAGAATACCTATTGTCAAAGGATGTTCCATCCGATTTTAAAGTTGTGGGAAATGAAAGTAAAATTGATTTTGATTATATCCATTACACTATTGATCAGGGCGATGTTTACTTCATATCTAATCAAACCACAGAACGAAAAAAGATAGAATGCCAATTCAGAGTTTCTGGGTTGCAACCTGAATTATGGGATGCATTAACTGGAGAAATACGGGAAGCCAAAGCCTTTACGCAAAAGGAAGGCTTAACAAAAGTTCCTTTAACCTTAGAACCTTATGGAGCTATTATAGTGGTTTTTAATAAACAGATTGACAAGAATAAGCAAGGTGTAGCAGAGCGTAATTATTCAGATTATAAAACCGTAAAAGACATCACAGGAGCGTGGAAAGTAAACTTTGACCCTAAATGGGGCGGACCTGAATCAGTTACATTCCCTGAGCTAATAGACTGGACAAAACATTCGGATGATGGTGTCAAATATTACTCCGGCACAGCAGTTTACAATAAAACATTTTACATAGACTTTGAGCCACAAATGGATAAACAATACTTTTTACTGTTGGAAAGTGTTAAAGATGTTGGTATTGCAGAGGTGAGAATCAATGGAAGAGACAAAGGCATACTTTGGACTAAACCATTCAGGATAGAAATCAGCAATGAACTGAAAAAAGGAGAGAACACCTTAAAGATTAAAGTTGTGAATTCGTGGTACAACCGGGTAGCCGGTGATGAGATGTCACCCAACAAGAAGCGATTTACAACAACCAACATTGTTGTAAAAAATGATTTCAGAGGAAGACCAAGAAATGTAATACCATTAGAACCTTCAGGTTTGTTGGGACCGGTTAAAATTCAGGAAGCGGTGACCAAATAATTAAATATTTTAAGTAAAGAAGATATGCCATTACAGGCTTCAGGACTTCTTGGCCCGGTAACGATTTATAGCATTTTGAAAACGGATTAAAACAATGGTATTAGAGAGATTATCATTTCTTTTGCTGACTATTATTGGACTGATTCAATGTAACGAAGCTGATAAGATAGCTGATATTGATATTAATAATTTATCATTCCGAATGAAAATAACAAGGCATGGTGTTATTGGTACTGGATAAACGATGATATTTCGAAAGTAGGTATTACCAAATGTTTGAAGGAAGGTAAAAACACCATCGAAATAGAGGTTGTCAACCTTTGGAGAAACCAGTTGATAAAAGATAAGCTTTGCCAATAGATTAGAGATATACGTGGCACCTGTTTGATGATATCAAAGATGGGGAAGAACCTAATACTTCAGGTTTGATCTGAACTATGCGTATTGAATATTATTGATGTTTGATGATAGCTTTGATAAAGGACATGTGTTACAAATGAGGGAAAGCTCAATAAATCTAATATTTGATTTATTGAGTAAGACAATCCAAAATCAAATTTAAAAAATCAACTGATTTTTAGGTCAATTTTCATAATGCTACTCTAATTTGTTTACAAAACTTTCTATGGTAAATTTATTAGTATTGCCATCATAAATA
>CAZDRA010000166.1:0-8452 GCA_964507705.1 uncultured Roseivirgaceae bacterium
TTTCATTTTTATGAAATGTTTAAAAATATTAGAAGAGAAATATCTTTGCGACAGACCATAGGTGTACTTTCGATTGGCCATTATTCATACACAAAACTGTTGCTAACTTAAAATTATTGAAATGAGCGAAAATCACGAAGGGCACAACCACTCCATGCCTGATTTGAAAAATATAAATCGAGCATTTTATATTGGCATTGGCTTAAATGCAATTTATACTGCGATTGAATTTGTTATTGGGTATTCAACCAATTCATTGGCCCTGATTGCCGATGCCAGTCATAACTTAAGCGATGTCGCAAGTCTTATTATATCATTAATAGGAATGAGGCTTGCACAAAAAGCAGCAACATACACTTATACATACGGATACAAAAAAGCCTCAATTTTAGCTTCGTTAATCAATTCTGTCCTCCTAATTTTCATTGTTGTAAAAATCTATATTGAAGGAATCGAAAGACTAGGCGCTCCAACAAATTTAGCAGGAAAGGCAATTTTTATTACGGCATTGATTGGTGTTTTTATTAATGCATTCTCGGCATTTTTGTTTTATAAAGGACAAAAACAAGACATTAATGTAAAAGGAGCATTCCTGCATTTATTGGTTGATGCGATGGTTTCTGTAAGCGTGGTTATTTCAGGAGCCATTATTTACTATACAAATTGGGGAATTGTTGACCCAATTATCAGTTTTGTCATTGGGATTGTAATTTTAATATCGACATGGGGATTATTAAAAGAAAGCTTGAGGTTGATATTAGATGGGATTCCTAAAAATATTGAATTTAATAAAATTGAAAAAATATTGGCTGATCACCCCCTGGTGCGGGGTGCTCATCACCTACATATTTGGGCGTTAAGCAGCGTCGAAAATGCCTTGACAGTTCATATTTCTTTGAAAGAGGAAATTAATTCAAAGAATTTCGTGCAAATTAAGAATGAAATTAAAGCCCGATTAAAGCATGAAAATATCCAGCATGCTACTATAGAATTGGATGACAATATTTCAAACTGTGAAGAAGTAAATTGTTGACGGCAAAAGCATTCCAATAGAAATCACCTCTCAATTTTCACCTGATTTTCGATATCATTAGTTTTTTTAAGAAACTCAGAAGGCGAGACATGCTTTAATTTTCTGAATTGAATATGGAAATTAGAAAGGTTATTATAACCACATTCAAAACATATTTCGGTGATTGACTTACGATCTTGCTCAAGAAGCAATTTGCAGGCGTATCCAATGCGAATCTCATTCAGATACCGCGAGAAAGGTTTATCAGAAACACTTTTAAAATATCTGCAAAAGGCACTTTTATTCATGCTGGCTGTTTGGGCAACCTCTTCCAGAGAGATTTGATTTTGGAAATTGTTCATTACAAAATCATAAACTTTAGCCATCCTTCTACTTGTCGGTGAGGCAGAGTTGTCTGAATTTCCAAGCGTATTCACATAACCCAAGCTCGTGATGTATGTGAAATCTTTTTCGTCTGACAATATTTTCAATATTCTCAATAACAACATCAATCTTTCAAACCCGCTTTCTATCCGGTGCATTTGGTGTAGCAAAGGTGGGACAGTCAACTTGCTCTCACCCGTGAACTGGATGCCAAGCCGAGCATTTTTCAATAACTTTTCCAGTGGTTTTAATTCTGATACTTGACCCAAGGAGTCACCCAAAAAATCAGGTTGAAAATGGACGTTTATGCTTTCGGCAGTTAGTGTTGATCCCAGTTCAAAATATTTTTGGTCATTTTGCCATTTGTGAGGAAGGTTTTTGCCGAGCAATACCAATTCTCCTTGTTCAATCGGTTGAATGCTATCTCCAATAAAACGCGTTCCGGTACTTTTGATAATATGCACCAGTTCTACTTCATTATGATAATGCCAAAGTCTCAGGAAATGAGGGAGGACATCAAACTTAATAGAAAAGGACTCGTGGAATACATTATTATTCCTTCTTATAAAATGAGGTTTCATATTAACCGTTTTTCAGTAATTGACACCAATCTATTTACTTCCTCTGGACAATATAATATCTATTTTATACTCAAGAATTATGATGTCTATTTGTACAATACTAGAATATGATTCAATTAGATTTGCGTAATGTTAGATAAGCTAATCTGCTATTGCAAATATTTTTGTACAATCGGCAAATTGTAAGGTAGCTTATTATCATTCCTAATCCATACCTTGCATAGATAAACTATAAATATTACGATATGAAACTTATTCGCTTTGGAAACGTCGGCTTAGAAAAGCCGGGCATAATTACAAATGATGAGCAATGGTTAGACGTTAGCTCTTTTGGTGAAGATTACAACCAACAATTTCTTGAAAGTGATGGTTTGGCCCGTCTGGCGTCATGGCTAAAGGACAATATGGACTCCTGTCCGAAAATTAGCAAAGATGTGCGATTGGGTTCTCCCTTGAGTAGTACTTCAAAAATTATTTGTGTGGGGCTGAATTATGCTAAACATGCTGAAGAAAGTGGTATGGCATTGCCGACGGAACCAATATTGTTCTTTAAAGCGACAACATCTCTTTCTGGCCCATTCGACAAAGTGATCATTCCCAAAGGATCGCAAAAGACAGATTGGGAAGTAGAGTTGGCCATCGTTATTGGCAAAAAAGCGAATTATGTAGAAAAAGCTGATGCCATGGACTACATCGCTGGATACGCTGTACTCAACGATGTGAGCGAAAGAGCCTATCAATTGGAGCGGGGAGGACAATGGGTAAAAGGAAAAAGCGCAGATACCTTTGCGCCATTCGGACCTGTAATAGTGACCAAAGATGAGGTAGCTGATCCTGACAATCTTAATTTATGGTTGAAATTGAATGGTAAGAAGATTCAAGACAGCAATTCCAATGATCTTATTTTTGGCATTGCACATCTGGTAAGTTACATCAGCAACTTTTTGACCTTGTTGCCGGGAGACATTATTTCAACAGGCACACCTTCGGGAGTTGGTATGGGGCACAAGCCTCCTATTTACTTAAAGCCTGGAGATGTGATGGAACTGGGCGTAGAAGGATTGGGCGTATCTCGACAAGAGGCGGTGGCTTACGAGCAATAGGTAACTCAAATTTTTAATTAAAGATTTTACACAGTAATTATGAAAAAATACAGAAGTTCAGAGTGGTTTAGTAGGTCGGGAAAAATGGGTTTTATGTATCGGTCCTGGTTGCGAAATCAGGGTGTTCCCGATCATGAATTTGATGGACGCCCTGTAATTGGGATTTGCAATACCTGGTCTGAACTTACGCCTTGCAATGCACATTTTCGTGGTTTGGCCGAGATTGTCAAAAGAGGAATATATGAGGCCGGAGGATTTCCTTTAGAATTTCCGGTGACCTCCCTTGGGGAGCCGCTCATGAAGCCAACGGCCATGATGTTTCGCAATTTGGCGGCCATGGATACCGAAGAGACCATCAGGGCCAACCCGCTAGATGGTGTAGTACTATTAACAGGTTGTGACAAAACCACGCCTTCTACCGTGATGGGCGCTGCCAGTGTCGACCTGCCTACCATCGTTATTTCTGGAGGAGCCATGCTCAATGGCAAATACCGCGGAGAAGATATTGGATCGGGAACACACGTATGGAAGTTTAGCGAAAACCATCGTGCGGGTCGCATGAGTGATCAAGAATTTGCCAATGCAGAAGGATGTATGTCGAGAAGCGATGGTGGTTGCATGACCATGGGCACAGCTTCCACAATGGCCTGTATGATAGAAGCATTGGGTATGACCTTGCCTGGAGGAGCAGCTATCCCTGCCCCGGATTCTCGTAGAAAACAGTTCTGCCACATGGCAGGAATTGAGATTGTGAAAATGGTTAAAAATGATGTTAAAATATCTGACATCATCAACCGTAAATCTATCGAAAATGCCATAATGATAAATGCCGCTGTGGGTGGATCTACCAACTTGCTGATTCACCTACAGGCAATTGCAGGCCGCTTGGGTATTCCGCTAAATATAGATGATTTTGACAAATTGGGCAGTAAGGTGCCTTTACTGTTAAACCTCATGCCATCGGGAAAATACCTCATGGAAGATTTTTATTATGCTGGTGGTTTACCCGTAATAATCAAAGAATTATTACCTCATCTACATGGTGATGCCATTACGGTAAACGGCAAAACTATTGCTGAAAACGTAAAACAAGCTGAGTGTTTTAATCAGGATGTAATATCGCCGATTGATAATCCGCTTTTGAAAGAAGCTGGCATTGTCGTTGTAAAAGGCAATCTATGCGAAAATGGTGCCGTAATCAAACCATCGGCAGCAACTCCTGCCCTAATGAAGCACAGGGGTCCGGCGGTAGTTTTTGAGGACATAGAAGATATGCACGCCAGGCTTGATGATCCCAATCTGGATGTGGATGAAAATAGTGTAATGGTGTTGAAAGGCGTAGGACCAAAAGGATACCCCGGCATGCCAGAAGTAGGAAATATGCCCTTGCCAACAAAAATTCTCAAAAAAGGCATTACAGACATGGTACGTATATCTGATGGTCGCATGAGTGGCACGGCTTATGGCACAGTATTTCTGCATGTTTCTCCGGAATCAGCCATAGGAGGAACTTTGGCACTTGTAAAGAATGGTGATATGATCGAAGTAGATGTAGCAAAGAAAAGATTGCACCTTGATGTGTCGGATGAGGAATTGGCTTTGCGATTAGAAACTTGGAAAGCACTGGACAAAAAAAGACCGCAAAACACGGAAAGAGGATATGGTAAAATTTACGTCGATCACGTGATGCAAGCTGATAAAGGAGCAGATTTAGATTTTTTAGTCGGAAAGTCTGGTTCTAAAGTAGATAGAGATGGCTTTTGATATCAATTTGTAATTCGCTTTTTAGAAAGTAAAAAGCATTAATATATCATGAAAATAAGTTATGTTCATATAGAGATCGATCACTTTGGTTTAGCCTATGGATATTCGAAATGATGCATGCCTGCAATTAAAGGGAATTAGTAAATATTTCCCTGGTGTGATTGCACTCAATCAAATGGATTTTGACCTTAATCCAGGAGAAGTTCATGCGCTTTGCGGAGAAAATGGAGCAGGGAAAAGCACCCTGATGAACATTGTTTCCGGCAACACGCAAGCCGAGGAAGGCAGCATCTATTTGAATGGAAAAGAAACCCATATACCCAATCAACAGGAAGCTCAGAAGCTTGGTATTTCCATAGTATATCAAGAGGGTAGTTTGGTGCCAAACCTTAATGTGGCAGAAAATATTTTTTCAGGGCATCAGCCACGCAACCGTTTTGGGTTAATTGATTTCGGTAATTTATTTAAACAAACCCGGACGCTGCTCAACCAACTCCAACTTAGTGATATCGATCCCAGGACCAAGTCGGAATATTTGGCACCTCCGAAACAGCAAATGGTAGAAATTGCCAAGGCACTGTCGCAAAATCCATCGATACTTATCCTGGATGAACCAACAGCTTCTATCACCGAAACAGAAACCAAGACCCTATTCAAAATCATCAAAAACTTAAAGCAAAAAGGAGTATCTATTATTTATATTTCCCATAGGATGTCAGAAATTTTTCAAATTGCTGACCGCATCACTGTTCTCAAAGATGGTAAATATCAGGGTACAAACATGGTGAAAGACATTGATATAAAAGGTGTGATCAAGATGATGGTCGGCAGGGATTTGGATGAGCAGCAATATCAATCTACCGTTCAAGATGAAATTGTCCTTGAGACAAAAAAGCTATCTGGCCAGGCCTTTAATGAGATCAGTTTCAAGCTTAGAAAAGGCGAGATCCTGGGGCTATCAGGATTGATCGGCGCAGGGAGAACAGAAGTTGCCAGGGCAATTGTTGGTGCTGACCCAAAATTATCAGGAGAATTATTAATCCGGAACAGCAAAGTTAATTTCAATCACCCTGCCGATTCTATGAAAGCCGGCATTGTTTACCTCTCCGAACATCGAAAGGAATTGGGGCTTTTCCTTCAGATGTCAGTAAAAGATAATTTACTGGTATCAAGCATGGTTTCTGCCTCGTCAAAAGGCATAGTAAATAAAAAAAAGGCGGATGAAATATCTAAAGAATATATAGACAAGTTAAATATTTCGACTCCTTCTTCTGAACAGGAAGTAACTAATTTGAGCGGAGGGAATCAGCAAAAAGTACTGCTTGGCAGGTGCTTATTACTGCAACCCGAAATTCTCATTATTGATGAACCTACACAGGGAGTTGATGTAGGCGCCAAAGTTGAGATTTATAAAATATTAAGGCAGTTGACTCAAAATGGAACTTCAATTTTACTTATTTCTTCAGAATTGCCTGAAGTTCTGACACTAAGTGACCGGATTTTGGTGATGTGTAATGGAATTCTTACAGCCGAATTTTCAAAGGAAGATGCGACTGAAGATGAAATTATTCATTATGCATCCGGCTTGAAAACAATGTATGCATGACAAATTGATGGATATGAAATTTGACATAAATAATTTAATGCGAGATAGGGTTTTTACACTCTTGGTTACCATTCTTGTGATTGTGGCAGTTGCCAGTGCGATCTGGCCCGACAAGTTTTTTACATTTAATAATCTGTCCATGGTGTTGCTTAACCTTTCGATAGAAGCGATTGTGGCTATTGGCATGATGATATTGCTCATATCCGGCGCTTTCGATCTTTCGGTGGGCTCGGTAGTCGCCTTCTCCGGTGGGCTGGCTGGTTATCTGATGTATTATTATGGTGTATTTGTTCCGGTGGCCATATTGGCAGGAATGGGTGGAGCTGTCCTGATCGGCTTGATTAATGGATATCTGGTAGCAAAGGTAGGAATTAACCCCCTGATCCAGACCTTGGCCATGATGGGCATTGTTCGGGGTTTTGCCCTGATGCTCAGTGGGGCCGGCATACAAAATTTCCCCGATTCATTCACCGCCATTGGTCAAACCAGGATATTGGGTATCCAATCACCGATTTGGTTTATGATCATACTGGTTATTGTATTCAGTATTTTGGTTTCAAGGACAGTTTTTTTTAGGAAATACTATTTCATAGGTGGCAATGAAAAAGCTGCGGAACTTTCGGGGATCAGGGTCAAGAAAATGAAAATAATTTCTTTTGTCATCATTTCTGCATTGGCTGGCTTTGCAGGTATATTGTTGGTTTCCAGATTGGGAGCAGCGATGTCCACTCTGGGCAAAGGCATGGAGTTGAGGGTAATTACGGCAGTGATCTTAGGAGGCGCCAGTTTGATGGGAGGCCAGGGAAAAATTGTAGGTGCCTTTTTGGGCGTCATATTCATGGGATTGGTAAGTAATATTATGATCATGAGCAGGGTGTCAGGTTATTGGCAAGACATTGTGCTTGGGGGTATCCTTATAATTGCCGTCTGGACAGATATCATTATCCAGAAAAGAGCAGGCATTAAATCCAAAGAAATTGTTCGTAAAATAGGTTTGAAAATTTAAAATAAAAATCATGATAAAAAATATACTGACTTTAGGACTTCTTATCATCCTTTCACAGGGATGCGATCCCGAAAAAGGAGCTAAATTTAAAACAACAGCACCAACAATAGAGGTAGATTCCAACGAAGAATATGTGATGATAACTGCGTTAGTCAACTTTCCCATGTACGTCAACCACGATCAGGCGGCCTTTATCAAATGGGGAGAAAAAACGGGCGTCAAAACATCTATTTTGGGTCCGTCAGAATGGAACATTGAAGGTCAGATTGCTACCATAGAACAAGTAATCGGCATGAACCCTGCGGGCTTGCTGATCAATGGCAGCGACCCCGCCATTGCCCAGGCCATCAACAGGGCTGTGGAAGCCGGTATTCCAACGGTGGTTTACGACTCGGATATCCCGAATAGCAAAAGGCATGCTTTTCTTGGCACCAACTGGTATCAGGTCGGACAGTTACAGGGAGAAAAAATGGTTGAACTTCTTGGTGGAAAAGGAAAAGTTGCCTGCCTGGGCGTCCTTGGCCTTGTCAATCAGGAGGCAGGTTTTCAGGGCTTGATAGATGTATTGAATAAATATCCTGATATTGAATTTATAGGAAAGTTTGATGATGCAGCCAATGTTGAGACAGCGGCTCGGATAACTTCAGATCTTATCAGCGCACATCCTGATCTCTCAGGAATTTGTGGGTTTGATGCCATGAGTGGTCCTGGAATTGGGCTTGCGATCAAAGAGGTAAATAAGATAGGAAAAATAAAAGTCACTACAGTCGATTGGGAACCCGAACATTTGAAGCTGGTTGAGGATGGAGTGATTCAATATTTAGTGGGGCAAAAAAGGGAATTGTTCACCTGGTATGGTGCTCAATTTCTATTTGATATGGTACATAAAACTAACCGGTTTAGCCTGGATGATGACAAGGCTGGAATTACTGCCATTCCTTTTGCGGTTGATGCCGGTGTGATTGAAATCACTTTAGATAACATCGATAAGTTTCG